>JBDRSA010000086.1:0-18185 GCA_043825275.1 Candidatus Omnitrophota bacterium | reverse complement strand
GGGAATGGAGAAAAATCGAGGGTAGGAACTGATGTGGTTTATAGTCTGCGGCCTGTAGCAGCTATCTCTTTTGAGATCTTCCATGTCGCTTAACCTTTTTAGGTTTGGCCGAATTAACAATTTTTCCGGGACGTTTTGTCTTTGGTGAAACTTCCAATAAAACAGAATGGCCGCAGCCGCTTTCTCCTTTTCGGCGCGGGCATACATACCAAACATAGAGACCTCTAATCAGGTTATATACTGATTCGAACTTATTCATGGGTACTATCTCGTGGCCACAGCAAGAACAAATAATGGGCTTACGTCTTTCTTTTTTCACTTCTCCCCCTTTTATTCTCTTTTCTTCTTTACTTTCTAGTATTGTTTCCCTTTATTTTATCACAAGCCAAACAGGAAGCATATTTCTTTTTTTCTCTCTTTTTTCTCTCCTGCGCATACTTACGTATGTGGCACCTTTGCCGGTCCTTAGCCTTTGGCCTGTGGTCTGTATATAGGTAATTTTATTTTAAATGTTGTTCCCTTGCCTTCTTTGCTGCTAACCTCAACCCTTCCCCCATGGCCCTCAATAATCCGATAAACTATGGATAACCCTAATCCTACGCCTCCAGCAGGAGACTTGGTGGTGAAGAAAGGATTGAATATATTCTCTAAGTTTTCTTTAGAGATTCCGCATCCTGTATCTTCAAAAGTTACTTCTATTTTCTTCTTATCTCTGCTTAAGGCAGTTTTTACTGTAATTTCTCCTCCCTGGTGACCATCTAAACTATCAATAGCATCCCGGGCATTGGTAATAAAGTTAAGGAATGCCTGCTGCAGCTGGTTAGAATCACCTTTTAACTTGAGTGGACCTTTAGCCAAAGATTTAGTCAGCCGGATATTGTGAAGCTTGAGCTGCTGGCTTAAAAGCATTAAAGAATCTTCAACGGGCTTATTAATATCGATTTCTTCCATCTTAAACTCGGACTTCTTGGCAAAGAAGCGGACATTCTGGATAATTCCATCCATCCTGTCTGTTTGTTCCACTATTTTGTCTAAATCCGCTCTTATGGGGCTCTTTTCATCCAAATCCGCAAGCGCTGCCTGGGCAAAACCTTTAACTCCGGTTAAGGGCTGATTGAGCTCATGAGAAATACCAGCGGCAAGCTGGCCCATAGCTGCCATTTTGGCTGATTGGATGAGTTGTTGTTGAGTCTCTTTAAGTTTTTGATAGGCATCCTCCAGCGCTCTTTCTGCCTTCTTGCGCTTGGTGATGTCTCTGACTGTCGCTTGTAAACACTGCCTTCCTTCTAACTCAATTCTTGTCAATAAAACTGTGGCCGGAAACTCTTGTCCGCCCAATCTCTTGTGCCTCCACTCAAAGAAGTTTGAGCGCTCTTTCATTGCTTTGTCTATCATCTCCATAGCTTTCTCAGAAGATAACATTCCGTCCGGTTGATGTTCTGGAGAATACTGCCACGGAGCTCTTAAAATAAAGTTTTTTTCACCCGTAGCCTCAAACATCTCCAAAGTCGCAGTATTTCCTGAAGTGAATTTCCAATCCGGAGGAGCCAATGTCATGATCGCGTCTCTTGAGGATTCAAACAAAGTTTTATATTTCCCCTCTGCTTTCTTCAGCGTCTCCTCCGCTTTCTTGTGCTCGGTGATGTCTTTGGCTACACATACTATGCCCTGAATCTTCTCGCAATGCTTGCCTTTTTTCATGAATACCGAACAATCCTTTACTGGTCCTTTGTGAGGACAGTCTACCATTTTCAATACCGCCCCACTTAAAAGCATAGGGATTTTTCTGCCATCTTTGGCCTTATAATTTACCTCATAATTCGTTAACCGGCCTTCTTTAATGAGTTTCCCAAGTTTAGTTCCTTTAAAAGGTATTTCTTCTTCTTCTTCTTCTTCTTCTGGAAACAAAAGACTTACGTCTTTTCCGATTAATTCTTCTTGCTTGTACCCTAAAAGCTCACATGCCGCCCTGTTAACTGTCTTGATTTTTTCCTCAGGAGTTACCACAACTAACACGTCAATCATGCTCCCAATGATGTTATCTACATAATCGCGGGAAACTGTTGTCTTTTTTAAATCCTCTGTCATCTTATCAAATGCCCTGACGAGTTGGCCCACTTCGTCTTTCGCATCTGTTCCTACCTTATAATCCAGATTTCCATGGCCTATTACTTCGGCCCCTTTGTGTAATTTGCGAATTGGGCAGGCGATGAGCATTGAAACATAAATGCCCATTAGCCATGCCGCTATTGGTACGAAAATTACTGTAAGAACGAAAACTGTTTTTAATCCAACTAAGGGCGCAAACACCTCAGATTCATCAATCTCCGCTATAAAAACCCATTGCATCTCATATATATGATCGTGCCAGCCCAGAACTTTATGCCCTCTATAACTTGTATACATAAGAGGTTCGTGCAAATGCGGCTTTGCGCTGAATTTTTCGATGTCTTCAAAAGCTTTTCTTGTACCCTCGTTGTCAACCTTTAATTTAAGGAAGGTGTCTTTTGCAAAACGGGAAGGGGTTATCATGTAGCCGTATTTATTTACAAGGTAGATCTCCCCTGTCTTGCCAAGGTCTGACCTTTCAGTAGTTATTTTATTCAAGCCATCCAAGTTACCCTTGGCGACAACCACACCCAAAAATTTTCCTGTTTTATCATCCGTGATTGGCGCGGAAAAAGCTATAGAACTTCTTTTCTCAAGCGAGGATATATAAGCATCTTTAGTAAAGGCGACTTCTTTCGCGCCCAAAAAATAAGAATCTCCGCTTCTATCTTCTCCGATATCTTCTTCCTTGCTTGAAGCAACAATTATTCCGTCTTTATTTAAAACAAAAAGGCTATAGAAATACTCCGTAGCCTTAGCTGTATTTTTCAACCTGTACATAATATCGTTTAGCCTTTGCTCATAATCTTTATCTTCTTTGTGTGTTAGCAAAAGCCGCTCCGCAACAATGCTTTGTGAAAATTGTTTAACTGCCTCTTTATTCACTGTCAAAAATGTCTCTATATGGCGCGCTTTTGATGTAACGGTTGTAACTAAATGAGCGGATATAGCTTCTTCTAAATTGTCTCTGGCTATAATATAACTGAAGAACGTTGCAATACTTGCAATTGTTAGGGCCATTATAAAAAATAAAAGGGATATCCTATTGGCTATCTTCATAATAAAGCTCCTTCAATAATTTTCTATTCATGCTTCTTCGCGCATCCGGCTTTTTAGATATTCTTCCGTTCATAAATTTAAGTTCAGTGACAGTGTTGAAAGTATTTATCCACTCATCGTTTTCACTTGTAATCTGTGATCATCTGTGTCTTAAACAAAAAACCCGGGCAATATGCTCAAATATTGAGCTTTTTGCCCGGGTCAAATTTTGGTCAGCTTTACAGGAAAGCTGATGAATAGCTACCATCCACCCCTCCATGTCAACAATTTATAGGACAGATATTATAAAATATTATAAGATATTATATCTTTTTTACCTATAAGACCGCTATATATAGGTTTATACTATAATAGCATAATGTTGTCAAGGAGTTTTCAAAAAACAGACTGTATCTATATTTACCTGTGTTTCTTTGCCTTTTTGCCAGATTTTATTTCACTGCTTTCCTCTTTGGATCCCAAGGCACTAGCTATCGTCGTTTTTATCTCGTTTAAATCAAACGGTTTTGCCATAGAGGTGTACGCTCCGAACCGAGCCGCCTCAAGATTCGTCTGAAGCGTTTCATACGCGCTGAGCATTACAACTGCTATACTTCTGTCAATTTCTTTAATCCGCCTTAGAGTTTCAATCCCGTCAATGCCCGGCATCTTGATATCAAGTAATATTAAATCCGGCCTTTCTTTCTTTATTCTTTCAAGCGCTTCCTTGCCGCTGGCAGCAGTTAGAACCTTGTAATCTTTAAGCGACCGTATGAAAAAATCCCGAATTGGCTCATCATCATCAACTACCAAAACAGTCTTACCGGCCTCTAACTTTATCTCAATCCCTAACTTTTCAAACCCTGGTTTTCCTTTAATTTGACCCATCAGCCACTCATCTATTAAATCTTTCCTGAAACGCCACTCGCTCGCCACTTTAAAGGCAGGGATTTTCCCTTCCCTGGCAAGTTTATACACAGTCATCTTATTCATCTGCAGATATTCTGCTATCTGCTTTATATCCATAAGATTCTCTTGCACTAAATTTCTCCTTTTACTATTGAATAAACCATATGATATTGATAAACACTACTTATATCTCTCTAATAATGTAATATGATAGCATACTATATAATATCTTGCAATAAAATCTTTAAGCTGATGTTACAATTTTATAATACTATTCGCCAACTGAACTTTGGTAAGAAAACCTACCGAACCAAATATGGTTTATTGGACACTCTTGCTAAAAAAGTTGGGCACTCTTGCTATTATTGGCCTTCTCAAGAGGCCCCGTTTTTGGCCAGTTTTCGTAACTATATGCCTTTCTTATAGATGTATTCAATCAGATCGACGACGCGCGCCGAGTACGCCCACTCGTTATCATACCAGCCAAGCACCTTTACCAGCTTTTTGTCGACAACCCTGGTAAGCGGCGCGTCGAATATGCACGAATGTGAATTCCCGTAGAAATCCTTCGAAACCAGAGGATCTTCCGAATACTGCAGGATCCCCTTCAGCTCCCCAACCGCCGCTTTCTTCATCGCCTCGTTGACGGATTCAACGCTGACATCTTTCTCAACGCTGCAGGTGAGGTCGGTGATCGACACGTTCGGGGTGGGCACGCGGATAGCGAGCCCGTCCATCTTGCCCTTCAACTCGGGGATAACGGCTCCGATCGCTTTCGCCGCGCCGGTCGTCGTCGGTATCATCGAGACGGCAGCCGCCCGCGCGCGCCTGAGGTCCTTGTGCGGAAGATCGAGTATCCGCTGGTCGTTCGTGTACGAGTGGATCGTCGTCATGATACCGCTCTTGATGCCGAAGGTGTCGAACAGTACTTTGCACATCGGAGCAAGACAGTTGGTGGTGCATGACGCGTTGGAGATGATGTTATGCTTGGCGGCGTCGTATTTCTTCTCATTGACTCCCAGCACGATCGTGATATCCGCTTCCTTCGCCGGCGCGCTGATGATGACCTTCTTGGCGCCTGCCTTCAGATGGCCTTCGGCCTTCGCGCGTTCCGTGAAAACCCCGGTCGATTCGACAACAATATCGACGCCGAGGTCCTTCCAGGGGATCTCGGCCGGGGACTTGTGGCTGATGATCTTGAGCGCCTTGCCGTCGACGACGATCGCGTCATCGGTCGGGTCAACCTCGGAAGGCAATATCCCGAAGGTGGAATCGTACTTAAGAAGATACGAAAGCGTCTTCGTGCCGACCGGAAGATCGTTGACCGCGACGAATTCGATGTCTTTCCGCTTGTAACCGGCCCGGTAAACTAACCGCCCGATCCGTCCAAATCCGTTAATTCCCACTCGCACCGCCATGTTAAACCTCCTTTTGTGTCGGTTGAAATTGAGTTTATATTATACCACGGTTTATTTAATCTTCAAGCGTTACTTTCAATACTTTCGATACTTTCAATAATTCTTTCAATAATTCTGAAAAGTTGCCGGTTGCCAGATGCCGGTTGCAATTGGTATCTGAGAAATTACGTAATAGTTCAGCATTAAGAAGCGCGCCATACGGCATAAGGCCCTCAAAGAGCCTCAAAAGGGGGTATCGGGGCCTTGTAGGCGAATAAGTCCGACGTAGAATTTCACACTTTACGAGTTGGATCCAGGTATATAAAAATAATCATTTTCCGTAAACCGACGAGTAAAGTGTATGAAATTCAAGGAGGAATTCTTGCCGTAATTTTTTACGGTGAGCCGAAAAGGCCCCGATACCCCCTTTGAGGGGATTGATGAAATTACTTCTGAACTATTACGAAATTACTAACTGGAAACTGGCAACTGGAAGCTGGCGGCTAACCCAGCACGTCACCTCGCTTAAGCGGATGTCCGCGGAGGAAGGCTTCGGCGTCGAGGGCTTTCTTTCCTTCGAGCTGAAGGGTCTTAATGAGGATCGGCGATGACCCCGTCTGCACCGTAAAGCCTTTACCTTGGATACGACCGACCACCTGGCCCGGCTTAAGGTCATCGGCCGCCTGTTCGGAAACGAGCTCGGTCTTCAGGATCTTGAGCGTCTTTTTACCCAGATGAGTATACGCGCCCGGCCAGGGGAGCACGCCCCGGACAAGATTAGTGATCCGCTTGGCGGGCTTTTTCCAGTCGATCAGCCCGTCCGTCTTCTTCAGTTTGGGGGCGAATGTCACATAACGTTCATCCTGTGTAATGAACTCCTCTTTGCCCTGTTCTATAACCGCGATCGTCGCGAGAAGAAGCTCCGATCCGGCTTTCGCCAGACGTTTCCCGAGCGCTTCACTCGTTTCATCTGTATTGAGCCTTATCTCCTGAGACGCGATGATATCGCCGGCGTCCATCTTTCCGACCATCCGCATAACGGTGACGCCGGTCTTGGCGTCCCCGTTGATGACCGCCCAGTTGATCGGGGCCGCGCCCCGATACCACGGCAGAAGCGACCCGTGGAGATTAATAGAATAGCGCTTCGGGACAGAAAGCACCTCGTCGCTTAAGATCTGGCCGAACGCGACGACGACAAAGAGATCCGCGTTCAAAGACTTCAGGCGCCGCACTGACTCAGAGCTTGAGGCGTTTTCAGGCTGAACAACACCGAGCCCGAGCGACCCGGCGGCGGTCTTTACGGGCGGCGATACCACATTTAAGTTCCTGCCGCCTTTTTTGTCGGGCTGCGTTACGACCGAAACGACCGAATGGCCTGATCCGACAAGAACTCTGAGGCTCGCGACGGCGAATTCGGAAGAACCGAAGAAGACTATGTTCATATTGGCTGATCCTTATTATACTCCGTATCCCGTTGTTCGTATCTCGTAAAAACCGTATCTCGTCGCTCGTTGCTCGTATCTCGCAAATTATCTGAAAAAGGTTGTCCTTATAGTCAATACCCACGAGATACTAGATACGAGATACGATCGACGAACTTCGCTTGTTACTCCCTAAACAGACATCGGATCCACATCAACGGCGATAAGCACCTTTGACGGCTTCTTAAAACTTTTGAGTGATCTTTTCAGAACGTCGCACGCCTCGGCGCGGTCGACGCTCTTAACGAGAATATTCCACCGGTAATATCCCCGAAGCCGCGCGATCGGCGACGGCGCGGGCCCCGATATCTTTATTCCGTCCGGCGCGTTTTTCCGGATCGCCTCGGCAAGCTTCTCCGCCGCGGACGACGCGATACTATCGGCCCTTGAGCGGACGGTAACTTTTATTAAATGAGCGAATGGAGGGAACTGCAGCTCTTTACGGGATTCGATCTCCTTCTCGTAAAACTTTTTATAGTCATGCTTCGCGGCGCAGAGAACCGCGTAGTGGCTCGGCGCATAGGTCTGAACGATAACTTCCCCCGGCCTATCGCCCCTCCCCGAACGGCCGGCGACCTGTGTCAGGAGATTAAATGTCCGCTCACTCGCCCGGAAGTCGGGAAGATTCATCATGCTATCGGCCGAAATAACGGCGACCAGCGTGACGTTCGGAAAATCGAGCCCTTTCGCGATCATTTGCGTGCCGACCAGGAGGCTCACCTCACCCGACCTGAACTTCTTGAGGATCCTGTCGTGAGAACCGCGTTTTGACGTCGTATCCGAGTCCATTCTCGCGATCGTGTGTATAAAAGGGAACCTGCGCACCATCTCGGATTCGACTTTCTCCGTTCCGAGCCCGAGATAGCTGATATGCTTCGACCTGCAGCTTGGGCATACCTCAGGCGGCTTCGTTTTAAAACTGCAGTAATGACAGGAGAGCGCTTTGTCGTGAAAATGATAAACAAGCGTGGAGTCGCACCTCCTGCACTTCAGTACCAGCCCGCATTGTTTACAATTTACAAAAGTCGAATAGCCCCGTCTGTTCAGAAAGAGAATGCCCTGTTTACCTTCTTTCAGGGTCCTCTCGATCGCGTCGATCAGAACTTTGGAGAATATTTCGATCCGCTTTTTCGTCGCGAGCTCAAGCCGCATATCGACGATCTTGACCTTCGGCATGATCTTATTATCGATCCGTCTGGTCAGATCGAGAAGAACGTACGCGCCCTGCTTCGCTTTGTAATAGGATTCCAATGAAGGCGTCGCGGTCCCCAGGACAAGCGGGCAATTGCTGAGCCCGGCTCTCATTTCCGCGACTTCACGCGCGTGATACCGCGGGACATCCTCCTGCTTATAACTCGTCTCATGTTCTTCGTCGACAACGATAAGCCCAAGCTTGCGGATCGGGCTGAATATCGCCGAACGGGCGCCGACAACGATATCGGCCTCACCGTCAAGAATGCGCTTCCATTCGACGAACCGCCGGCCTGCCGTCAACCGTGAGTGGATAACCGCGACCCGTTTACCGAACCGCGATACAAAGCGTTCTTCGGTCTGCGGCGTAAGAGAGATCTCGGGAACGAGCACAATAGCGCCTTTTCCCTTTTTAAGCACCTTTTCGATCGCCTGCAAATATACCTCGGTCTTCCCGCTGGCGGTCACCCCGTGCAGAAGGAAAACCTTCGACTCCTCCCGTTCGATGGCCGAAACGATCCGGTCAAGAGCGGTCTTCTGCTCATCGGTAAGCGTATGCGGGCCCGACGAGGCAACCGTCTCCACGGGCATTTCCCGCCCTCCGGCACCTATGCTCGCAAGGGCCGGTGGCCGCGTCTCTTCCTCCCGGGGTTTCATGCTGGTCTTACCGCCCTTGAGCCCTCCGGGAACGGTCGCCGCTATGGCCTCGCCCCAGGTACAGAAAAAATTGCTCGCTACGAGTTTGCTTAAGGCGAGAAGCTCCGGAGAGACGATAGGGGCCGCGTCTATGATCCCTTTCAGCTCCTTCAGTTGGCGGCCCCCTTCCCGTTCACCCAGGCCGACAACATATCCGACTATACTCCTTGTGCCGAACGGGACTCGGACACGCTTACCGACAGCGATCGACGACGCCATCTCTTTCGGGATAGCGTACGAAAAGACCGTATCGATGGGCAGGCTGAGAGCGATATCCGCGACGCTATAATTCATTCCAACTCTTTCATGATCTTCTTCATGTCCTGCCAAACATGGCGTTTTTCGCCCGGATTGCGCAGAAGGTAGGCCGGGTGGTAGGTCGGCATCAGTTTTATTCCGTTATACTCAAAAAATCTCCCCCGCAGCTTCGAAATAGGCGTCGTTGTCGAAAGAAGCGTTTGGCTGGCGAATTTTCCGAGCGTGCAGAGAATTCTCGGTTGTATCAGCTCGATCTGCCGTTTAATGTTCTCCCGGCACGCGATAACCTCATCCGGCAGCGGAGGACGGTTGTTCGGCGGCCTGCACTTGAGAACGTTCCCGATATAGACCTCGTCTCTCGAAAGCCCCATGGCTTCAATGATCCTGGTGAGCAGGTTTCCGGCCCTTCCCACAAAGGGCTTGCCCTGGATATCTTCATCTCTGCCGGGCGCCTCACCGATGAACATAAGAGCCGCCTTCCTGCTGCCCGCGCCCACCACGACATTCTTCCTTGTTGTATGCAGGCTGCAATTCTTACAGCGCGTAACTTCTTTCTCAAACGCTTCCCAGGCGCGGGGCTTTGCCGCCTTCCCCGATCCGGGGGCCCCGAGGCACTCCCCTGTGCCCGCCATTGTTTCCAACTCAATGTATGAACGGACCGAGCCGACGATCCCGCGCAATTCTTTTTTCATATTTTTATCCATACCGTCTCCGTGACAGCCAAGCCGTCATTCCGCTTCTTTTCTTCCGGCAGAAAGCATATCGACGGCGTACCGCGCTATATCGAATAACGCGTTCGGCCGCCGTATCTTCCGGATCTTATCTTTTAGAGCATCGACCCGCTCAGGGTTCTCCACAAAACTCTTCAGGACATCGATCAAGTTCCCAAGATCCCGTATCCTGAGAGAGGCGCCCTTTCTGACCAGATAATCGCAATTTCCCGACTCCTGTCCCGGGATCGGCGCGACAACGAGCATAGGGAGCTCCTTTGCCAGCGCCTCCGACACGGTAATGCCGCCTGATTTCGAGATAAGAACATCGGCGGCTTCCATGAATTCGTGCATATTCTTCACAAAACCGAATTCGTATATATCGATCTCCGTACCGGCTTTCAGCAGCCGTACCCGCTCAAGCAGCACCTTATTATACCCGCAGATAACAGCCACCTGAAGCGGCCCTTTCCAATGCCCGACAATGCCCAGGATCTTCTCGATCGGGCCGACCCCAAACCCTCCGCCGACCAGGAGGATCGTAAATTTTCGCTCGGCGATACCGAGCGATCTTCTGGCTTTGTCTTTATCGGCCGGCTCATCGCGGACAAATTCAGGTTCGACCGGAATGCCGAAGACCTTAATGGCCGATCGGGCGGCCCCCCATTTGACGAGATCTTCACCGGCATCCTCGCTTCCGACAATGTACGCGTCGATCCCTTTCGCGAACCAAAACGCGTGAGCCCGGTAATCAGTAACGACGCTCATGAGACGAGACGAGAGCAGCCCCCGCTCTTTTAAATTCGAGACGACTTCGTTCGCCAAAAAGTGCGTCGAAATAATGATATCCGGCTTTTCGCTCAAAAGATACGCGACGAATTTCCCGCAGAATATACTGTTGTTGAGCCTGCGCATTTTTCTCACCATCCGATCGAACAGCGGGATATTGGCCAGACGATACAGCGCTCCCCAGACCCACACAAGCTTTTTTACCAACAAAAGATAGGTATTCAGGTACGATCGTTTAAAGAATGGCGTCGTATGATCGAGCGAGTCGATCAGCGTGATCTCAACGTCGGGCAGGCTCTCTCGCAGCCCGGGGTCATCAAAAGCCTTCCGGACGGCAAAAGCCGCTTTCGCGTGGCCGATCCCGGCCGTCGCGTATACGATCAGAATTTTTTTTCCCGCGCCCGGCATTACCGGCCCTCCTGTATCAACCAATCCGCCGCCTCGCGGAGATCTTTGAATATATAGTCGGGCTTTTCGCTCCAGGACCCGGCATCCTCCGCGGTCGATTTCCCCGACAAAACAAGGACCGTCGTCAGCCCCGCCTTCTTACCGGCAGTGATATCGCTCGCGCCGTCGCCGATCATTACGCAATCGCTCAGATCGATGCTGTATTCCTCCGCCGCGCGGATAATGAGCCCCTCTTTCGGTTTTCTGCAGTCACAGTTATCCTCATTTCTATGGACGCAGTAATACACTTTCTCGATCGTACCGCCCGACTCCTCGATCCTCCGCAGCATGAGGGATGTAATCCGGTCCAGCGCCGCTTCGGTAAAATACCCTTTCGCGACCCCCGCCTGATTCGACACAACAATTATCCTGAAATCGTTCTCGCTCAGTTTTTTGATGGCGCCAAGTGATCCGGGCAGGAATTGAAATTCATCCGGCGTCGTCACATAATTGTATTTTGTCCATCCGCCCGGATCTTTATTTATAACGCCGTCCCTGTCCAAAAAAACCGTCTTCATGCTTTTACATCCTCATGCATCGTTATCGCGGCCCAGTAGACCGCAACGGGTAAAAAATGGATCAGGAACCTGCTCCATGTCTTGCTCACCAAATAACTGATCTCAAGCGGTGAAGCGAAATAAACACCCACATAGCCAAAGATCGCGAAGATAATCGAGAGCCCGGCGTACTTCCTCACCGGATCGAACGCTCTCCGGAAACGGAAGGCTATCGAGCAAAAAACGACCGGCCACAGGAGGTTCCACTTTTTCGGGTTAAAGAATTCCTTCTGGAACTCATACAGGATCGCCGGGATCTTGTTGACCCGCGCGATGAGAGCGAGCGGGTCAAACCCCGCGAGGCCGGTCTCATCGTTGACAATATGAAAGAAGCGTTTCGTCAGAACCCAGGGCATAACAAGAGCTCCTATGATCGCGGCATAAGCAAGAAACCATGCCGCCGGCCTCAGCCGCGCGCGGCCTTTCTGAAACAGAAGGTAGGTCAGGAACAGGAGCGCGGCAACCGCGCAATAGAGAAGCCCTTCGTTCTTCGTCCATCCCGCCAGACCGACCATGATCGCGGAGATAATAAGGTACGAGCTCCTTTTTTCCTGAAACCAAAGGAACATATATAAAAATCCGGCAAACCAGTAATACGAAAGGACAATATCGACGTATCCGTTCGCCGCATATGAGGTCAACTGCGGAATGGAGGCCGTTATGAACGTAAAGATCATCGCGTAGGTCCGGTCCGCGAAACGGCGTATGCCGCAATATATCAAAACAAGGATGCCGACAAAATAGAGCGGGAATATCATCTTTACCAGCTGATCGTTTAATGTCCCCATCGCGCCGAATAAAAACGCCTCAACGAGTGGAATATTCAGCGGATAATCGGGATGCGGGATGATATCGCGAAGTGACCCGAAATAGTCTCCGGGTATCGATCGCGCAAGGTGAAATATTTTCGCCTTTATTCCGTAAATGGCGACCGCGTCGTACGATTCAAGCGGTTTAATAAGCGCCCTGAAGAAAGCGTAGATCACCTCGACGCCGATGCCGGCAGCGAACAAGACCGTGAAGCCGAAGGATCGCCGTGGTCCGCGTCGAAGGACCAAGGCTTTTCCGGATGAAACTGTCTTTTTTGTAAGGTATGAAGCTGCCCCGGAACAAACGATGCAAACTGCGCATGGTATCGCAAGATACCCGGTCCAAAACGGGATCCCGAGAAGATCGAATATGAACATTTCAAGGCTTATAAAACCAAGGCCGATACCATAGGATAGGCTCAACCGTTCAGGAATTGACAGATCGTTTCCGCGTATAGTTATGAAGGACAGAATTGACCAGCCGGTCACGGTCAGAAAAAAGAGAGCGGTGATCAACGCGAATGATTCCATTATGATTCAGGCGGCCTCATTTTTATGATACAACGGGTCTCATCAAGCTTTGCGAAGACCCCGCCCGCTCCGGCAGGCTGACCGGGCCCGTTATAAACCAGAAGATACTCGGGTTTCTCTTTTTCAAGACACGGATAAAGATAATAGAGAGCTCGCCGCTGCTCGATAGAGCCGTACAGAACGCCTTCCCACCGATAGGATGACCCGGCGGGAAGACGCTCCCTGCAGAACATGAGGAATTCGTAAAAACGATCTCCCGTAACATAGGAACGTTTCGCGTCAAGTGACCGCGAAGAAAGCTCCCGGTATGTCTTGAACGTCCCTTTATATAAAAGCTCTCTCCCCAGGAACAGTATCCAGAGCGAGATCCACGCGATACCCACCGCGATTATAATTCGACGTTTCATTTATCCCGCCTTCGATTCGACAGCAATGACGATACCGAAACATGTCTCTGTGACCCAGTCTGTTCGGGGAGAGGGGATCCCTTTAAACTATGTCTTCAATTGGCCACGATCCAACGGAAAAATCGCTTTGCCAGGAATAGAAAATGGCGCGGCGATTGTACGGATTTTATCTGATACAGGATAATGCCGGTACGCATATAGAAGCGGGCGAACGCGAACCGGTGCAGCGCCTTCAGCTTCTTCCGCGTTATTCCGGGAGGAACGTACGACGCGTTCGTAAAGTAGAACTCCTCCCAGTTCACGGTGTCGAGCTCGCCTTTTTTCTGAAGCTCGTCATAGCTCTCCGTGCCGGGGAACGGCAGATACGTAAAGAAATTGGCACGGTCGAGATCGAGCTCGAGCGAGAACGCCATCGTCTTCAACATCGACCACACGGTGTCCCCCGGGAACCCGAGAATAAAGAACCCGGCGACATCGATCCCCGCGTCATGTATCATCTTGACCCGCTCCCTGATCCGCGCTGTCGTGATGCTCTTTTTCATCAGGCGCAATATCCTGTCGGAGCCGGATTCTATGCCGAGCGATATCATGTAAAGGCCGGCGTCTTTCATCAGCGAAAGGAGCTCCTCATCGAGCGTATCCATGCGCACGCCGTTCGGCACCGCGATACTGATATCAAGATCAAGCGCCCGTAATTGCCGCAGGAAATCCTTGGCGAACTTTCTGTTCATCGTAAAATTGTCGTCGATGATATGAAACTCGCGTATCCCGTACTCGTCATACAGGGCGCGCATCTCTTCCAGGACGGAGCCGATGCTTCTCGACCTGACCTTTCTTCCCGAGACCACGTTCCCCGCGCAGAACGTGCAAAGATACGGGCATCCCCGGGTAATCATGATCGGCGCGATAGGAAACTTCTTAAAGAACGCTCCGTGCTGCGATTCGGGGTAGGTCTCCGGATGAATAAGGTCCCAGGCGGGGAGCCCCAGGCTGTCGAGATCGTCGATCAATATCTTATCATTCTTCCTGACCATACCGTTCTCGCGCCACATAAGACCCGGGATATCGGAGAGGTCTCTCTTTTTTTCCTGGAGCGCATCCATCAGCCGCGAGAACCCGACTTCCGCTTCGCCGACAAAAAGAAAGTCTACATCGTTACCGATGAACTCGAACGTCTCGTCGGGGACCGCCGACGGATGCGGTCCGCCGACAACCGTGACCATGCGCGGTGAGATCTCTTTGGCGATCCTGATCGCCTTCTTTACATACGGCAGATCGAACGTATAACATTGAAGGCCGAACACATCGGGTTTATATTTTTTCAAAAACCGCGGAAGCTTCTTTATCGAGACTTTCCGCTTGATGCAGTCAAGGATCAGCGTTTCATGACGCTGCCGCACGGCGGTCGCCAGATACCCCAACCCCAAAGACGGCTGGATATGATCGCTCGCGCTGAACGGTTTTGCCAGAAGTATTTTCATTAATCGGTCAACCTGAATTTTAAAAGCGCCCAGATCGCGCCAAGGCCATGCTTCCAGGAGATCTTCTTCCCTTCGGCGTAGGTCCTGCCGTAGTATGATATCGGCATTTCATAGACCCTGAGCTTCTTTTTGAAGACTTTTGCCGTCAATTCAGGCTCGACCGAAAAATCATTCGATCGTATTTCGATATCTTTGATCGCGTCACGCCTGAATACCTTATACCCGGTCTCCATGTCGGATAGCGTCGTATTATATAAAAGGCCTGTTAAAAAACTGAGGAAAGCATTTCCCATTTTGTGCCAGAACAAGTGTACGCGCTGCGGCTTGCCTCCCAGAAGTCTGGATCCGTAGACAACATCGGCAACCCCCTTACGGATCGGGCCGGTCAATTCGAAGAGTTCATCGGGGTCATACTCAAGGTCGGCATCCTGAACGACAATAACCTCACCGGTCGCTTCCTTAAAAGCAGTTCTGAGCGCGGCGCCTTTCCCTTTATTTGTTTCGTGGAAAAATTTCCGTACCCTGTCCTCGAATTTTGTCTCTTTCAGGACTTTCCCGGTTCCATCGGTTGATCCGTCATCGACAACGATGACCTCCTTCACAAAATCAAGCGTCAGTACCTTGTCGATCACGCCTTTAATGGTTGCCGCCTCGTTAAACACCGGCACGACGATCGTAAGAAACTGTCTATCCACGCGTCACCTCCCTGGATCTCTTCTCAAGCATTGCGAGTAAATTATTCTTCTTGGGATCGATAAAAACATCAGCGCCGTGAAGGAACGAAAAGATTTTCAGGATCCTCCCAAAAAAACCGTTCCCGGAGCAAAGTATGTGCATCCCCTTCTTTTTCTTCCTCCGCAGGATCTGATACAAACCGGCAAATACGAAAAGCGCGCCGTTCACATTTTGCCTTCTGATGTCGAAATGATCACACGTAACAGGCCACGACAAGCCCTTTTTCACAAAGATCATGATCTGGTGGCCGCTCCTGGCGACGTCGGTCGCCAGGTCATCGATCTTTCGCCTTGCGGCCTCATTCTCTATGGTGGATATAAAATATCCCACTCTGAGATGCCGTCCCCAGCGTGAAAAGAATATCTCCTCGTTTTTCCTGAAGAGATCGGAATTGTCTTTCCGCAGAGCAAAGCTCCTGTTTTCCCGGTGATAGACATACGCGCCCTTCGCCCGGGCGGTCCTGAAACCGATCTTCTGGGCCCGCTTGCAGTAGTCGGTATCGTCGAAATACCCCATATGATAGATCTCATCTAAGGGGCCGAGCTTCTCGAAGACGCTGCGGCGGACAAGCATACAGAAACCCCGCGCGTTATAGAGCTCCTGGATATTCCCCTTTTCCGCGGCAAGAGATTCCGCGTACCGGTCGATCGGCGTCCTGCCGGCGCGCTGCCCCGACGTATTGCTCGAAGGGTTCAAGAGCCCGATCTCAGGATTTGCCTCCATTACGCCGGTAAGTTCGGTGAGCCATCCTTTTGTCATGATCGTGTCGTTATTCAAGATGCACCGATACGGCGCGTCAGAGAGAACGATGCCCTGATTAACGGCTTTCACGAATCCCAGGTTCTCAGAATTCCTGATAAGGACCATGTCGTCGAACGATTCCTTAAGGCCGCTGAGGTACTCCCTCGTCTCGGCGTCGCTGCCGTTATCGATCACGATCAGACGATAGGGGTAGTCCGTAGAGCGCTTGATGCTCTCGATACAATCGCGCGTGCACTCGAGCAGGTTCCATACGGGAATAATGAGATCTACCTTGTTCTTCATAGTGTTGCAGCTCGTATTTAGTATCTTGTATCTGGTATCTTGTATCTGGTAAAAGAATCTTCACTATAGTCATTCTCGTTAGATACTAGATACCAGATACAATTGTTCAATTAGTACTCTTCGCGGCCTTGTAGCAAAGATGCCAGTACTTCGCCCAAACCAGAACGTCGATCATTGAGAACAGGAACGAGAAGAGAAATCCGTGAAACCCCTCGCGGAACCCCCGCTTTTTAACATACGATTTCCAGAATGTCCGGATCGCTTTCTTCCGCATGTTCTTTTGTATCGCCCGCTCGTCCCGGGGGCCGTCAAGGTCGAACATCTCCTGGGATTTTATGGTCGAGTATCTGTTCTGCTTCGCGACGAACTGCGAGACGCTCTTGAACGGGAAATGCTCAATATCGGCTTTGATGATACCGGTCTTGCCGCTCGTTACCGGTACTTCATGTACTTTGCCGTCATATTTCGCCAGCCGCCTGTTGACCAGGTTCGGGATATAGTGGTGCCAGCCGCCATAACGCATAAACCGGTCGAGAAAATAATTCTTCCTTCTGAATTTAAAGACCGCGAATTCCTGCCGCTTTTTCCCGAGCGCGTCTTCAAGGGCCGACACGAATTCATCGGTCACCACATCGTCGGCGTCGATATGGAGCACCCAGTCGTGCTTCGCTTCGCGCATGCCAACGTTCCTCTCATCCGCGAAGCTTCCGCTGAACGCGTGCTGAATGACCCGCGCGCCGTACGATTCCGCGATCTGGACGGTCCGGTCGGTACTGAAACCGTCAACGACGATAACATCGTCCGCCCACCGTATGCTTTCAAGACAGCGTGTAATATTATCTTCCTCGTTCTTCGCGATTATCGCCACCGTCACGGGTATTTTTTTCTGGTAACTGGTGACTGGTGACTGGTGACTGCGGTGTGCGGCCTGCTCTTTTTTATTCTCAGCCCGCACCCGCAACTGCCAGTATTTCGCGTAGCTCAGGATCTGATAAAGTCCGTTGAAATACGCCACCATAAAACCGACCATTCCATCCTTGCGCGCCTTCTTCATCCAGAACGTCTTGATGAATCTATCGACAGTCTTACGGACAGCCTTCAGCGCTCCGATCTTCCGTTTTTCGTTGAACCACTTCTTCGCTTCAAGCGTTGTCTGATTGTCGACGCTCCGGACAAAGTCGCAAAAATCGCGGTATGAGTAATGGACAATATCGCTCTTCAGGTGGCCGCAGGGTCCGTTGATAAAAACGCGCGGGTGCACCTCAACCTCTTCATATTTAAAATGATCCTTATCGAACAGCCGCACCTTCGCGCCGGGGTACCAGCCGCCGTGTCTGATCCAGTAGTCGCCGAGATACGCCCGTATCGGAATCGTAAACGCCTTATTCTCGCTGCCGGCGCGCAGCGCGTCACCGATCTCACGGCCAAGCTCTTCGGTCGAGCGCTCATCGGCGTCAAGGCTCAGCACCCAGTCGTTCTTCGCCAGAGCGTACGCGTAGTTCCGGTGCTTTCCTTCGATATCCATGCGGCGCTGAACAACCCGGTCCGTGAACTGTCCGGCGATCTGCGCCGTTTTATCGTCGCTGAAATCATCGA
>JBDRSA010000085.1:0-9056 GCA_043825275.1 Candidatus Omnitrophota bacterium | reverse complement strand
AACCCGAAGCTTCTATTGAGGCGCTGAAGAAGCTCGTCGTTCATAATCTCGGTAATCTGACGCCGCATCCTTTAAAGGTATTTTTGCAGTACAGCCATCCGCCGGTGCTTGATAGGATCAGGGCTATAAAAGGTTGCCAGTTACCAGTTTCCAGGTACGAAACTGACAACTGGCAACTGGCCGCTGGCAACTAATTAGCAGGAGGCACACAATGAAGATAGCGATTCTAGTTGAAGATCACTACCAAGTGCTCGAAGTATGGTATCCGTATCTCAGGCTCAGGGAAGAAGGAATAATAACGGTCTTTGTCGGGCCGGAAAAGAAAGAGTATAAAAGTAAAGAAGGCTATCCGGCGCAGGCCGAGATCGCGATCAATAACGCGAAGACGGATGACTTTGACGGGGTTATTATACCGGGAGGATGGGCGCCGGATATCTTAAGGAGATACGCGAAGATCAATGAATTCGTCGCGGGAATGAATTCAAAAAATAAGCTTGTCGGCGCGATCTGCCACGCCGGATGGGTGCTCGTCTCGGCCGGTGTGCTGAAGGGGAAAAAGGCGACGTGCTTTGCCGCGATCAAAGATGACCTTGTGAACGCCGGGGCGGAATTTATCGACCAGGAAGTGGTCGTTGACGGAAACTTAATCACATCCCGCAATCCGTACGACCTGCCGGCGTTCATGAGAGAAATTATCGCGTTCTTAAAGAAGAGATAGACGTATGCTTCAAAATAGATTCATCGCGGGGTTGGCAGTATTGTCTCTTTTCATTTGTCTGTACGGCTGCGGGAAGTCCGAAGAGCTGCGCGTTATCGATCTCAATGATACGATCGAGCTCGAAGCGATGAAAACAGTCGACGGTGAAGCAGTTTTAAACATATGTGTCGGTTCGATGATCACTCCCGAAGAGGGCTACGCGTATTATAAGCGGCTGCTCGATTATATCGGCGAAAAACTCGCTATGAAGATCCGTTTTATCGAGAAACGGACCTACGCCGAAGTGAACGCGCTTCTTGAAAGCGGTGATATCGATGTCGCGTTCGTCTGCGGCGGGCCGTACGTGGAAGGGCATGACAGGTTCGGCCTCGAGCTTCTCGCCGCGCCTCTGGTGAACGGTAAGCCGCTCTATTATTCATACATTATCGTGCCGAAAGAAAGCGATACCGACTCATTTGAGAAACTGCGCGGAAAGGTCTTCGCGTTCGTCGATCCCATGTCAAACACGGGGAATTTGGTCCCACGGAGCATGCTCCAATCGATCGGCGAAACGCCGGAAAATTTTTTTAGCGAGTTTATGTATACGTATAGCCACGACCATTCGATCAAAGCCGTAGCGCAGGGTATCGTCGACGGAGCCGCCGTTGACAGCCTCATCTGGGATTATCTCGACAAAAAAGGCTCGCGGAACACGAATAGAACAAGGAAAATCCACGTCTCAAAACCCTACGGTATCCCTCCGGTCGTCAGCAGGCCCGGCCTTGACGCCGCTTTAAAAGAGAGGATCCGTTCGGTGCTGCTGAATATGCATACCACGCCCGATGGAACGGATATTCTGGGCGGGATGTTTATCGAACGATTTGTGCCCATCGATGATTCGAATTACGAGACGATCCGGCGGACCAGGTCGCGTATCGAAGACGCGGGGGGATCATGAAGAGCATTCGATCGAAACTGATCCTGTGGATATGCATCCTTTTTATCGGGATCGGCGCGCTCATCTATTTTCCGCTTTCGGTCATCCTGCCGGCGAAGATCTCATCGCAGATCATAAAACGGGATATTGAAATAGCGGAGCATCTCTCCGGCGAGATAAAAACGCCGCTTCTGTTGGACGACAAGATAGCGCTATCGCTTTATCTGCGGGATAGCCTCGAAAATATGATCGACGCGCAGTACCTCTTTATTCAGCGGGCGGACGGGTCCATCGTAAGCCATACCTTCGAGGACGGTTTCCCGAAAGGCCTGCTTACGTTCGGCTCGGCCGCTGGAAAATCTTATCAGGTCAAATCATTCATAAGTGAAGGAAGAACGATTCACGATATCGCTATCCCGATAATGAACGGGGAGATCGGCACGCTCCACGTCGGCGTTTCGATGGAGTCGGGACGGGAAGATATTGCCGATATAGCAAGGATAAATCGTTACGTCGCGCTGGTCATTCTTGTCGGTCTCGGTGTCGGTATCGCCGTATTCCTGGTCATCGGCTTCCTGTTCTCGGATCAGATCATTACGCTGAAGAATTTCGCTCAAAAAATAGGACAAGGGAATCTTAAAGAGAAGATCAATATAACCTCTGACGATGAGATCGGCGCGCTTGCCGCTGTCTTCAATGAAATGACGACACAGTTGGAAGAGAAGATCGGCCAGATAAAGCGTCTTAATTCCGTCGAAGAGAGAAGCCGCATAGCGTTCGATCTTCATGACGGCTGCGCGCAGGACATGGCGACGATCATAAAGAGGATCGAGCTCTGTGAGATCCTCTTTATGGATGACCCAAAAAAGGCTTTCAAGGAACTTGAGACGCTGAGGGAATCCGCGAAAGATATCCTTGACCGGACGCGGAGGATAATATTCGAGTTAAAATCGCCTGACGTCGCGGAATTCGACCTGAAGAGCCAAATAACGGGTTACTTGAACGAGTACAAGCGGAACAGCGGTTTGAATGTCGCGATCGATCTTCCCGGATCTCTGGAGCATCTGCTGCCGGAGAAGTCAAAAACGATCTTCTATATAATGCTCGAGGCGCTCGCGAACACCCGAAAACACAGCCGCGCGAAGAACGTCTCTCTGCGCGTGCAGGCGAACGGCGATAGCATGATAGCGCTCGATATTAAAGATGACGGATGCGGGTTCGACGTTACGAGCGCTTTATCGAATATTTCGGGATGCGGCAAGCTCGGCCTGATAAGTATGCGGCAGCGGGCGTGTTCGCTTGGCGGGACATTTGACGTTGTTTCGTCTTCTCAAGAAGGCACGGAGATCTCAGTACGCGTACCTATGTGATGCAACGGGGAGGTTACAAGAACTATGCCTGATACGATCCGGGTATTTCTTTGCGATGATCATTCGCTGTTCCGGCAGGGAATACGGAGCTTACTGGAACTCGAGAAGGATATTCAAGTCGTCGGCGAGGCGGGCAACGGCGAAGAACTGCTTCAGAAAGTAAAGAAGGCCGGCCCCGATCTGATACTCATGGATATCGGCATGCCGATCATAGACAGCGTTACCGCGACGAAGAAGATCAAGCGGATACTGCCGCATGTCGGTATTATCATATTGACCATTTACGAAGATGATACGCATATTTTTGAAGCGATCAAGGCCGGCGCGATGGGGTATCTCTTAAAAGACGTGTCGATGAAGGAGGTTCTTGAGGCGATCCGCAGAGTGTATAACGGCGAGGCTATTATTCAACCGGTCATCGCGACAAAAGTGCTGAAAGAGTTCGCTATTATGGATAAACAGAAGATGAAAGGCGGCGATAAGTTCTATAATGACCTGACGGATCGCGAAAAAGAGGTTCTTCGGCTTATCGCGCTCGGAGGATCAAATAGGGATATCGCGAATAGGCTCGAGATCGCGGAGAAGACGGTCAAGAACCATATCAGCAATATCTTTCAGGTGCTCCACGTGAACAACAGGACTCAAGCGGCATTATATGCCTTGGGAAAGAAGATATAGCGGAAGGCAGGAACATAGTGTAGGACTAAAGACCTATAATTAATAGGTCTTTTTTATTTTTGTAAAATAGGACTTTTGGGACTTGACGATTCATCGAAGAAGTACTATCATGATGAAAATTATTTATTCCCCACATAAATATGGATGCGTAATACTATTTTGAGAAATATTAGTATTTGGATCAAGGCGGCGCGCGCTCCTTTCTTTACCGCCACGATCATTCCTGTCTCAGTAGGAACGCTTCTCGCCTGGCATGCCGCCGGCGTTTTTTTATGGGCGCGATTTGCCCTCGCGATGGCGGGAGCGATCCTTGTCCATGCCGGCACAAACTTAGCAAATGATTACTTCGACCATCGTTCGGGAAATGATGAGGCGAACCGGAATCCTACCCCCTTCAGCGGCGGAAGTAGGATGATCCAGAATGGGCTCATTCCCGCTAAGAATATTCTCGCCGCGTCTCTTCTGACATTCGGCGCCGGCGCGCTTATCGGCCTCTATCTGAATTCTATCCTTAAAGGGAACGTTGTCCTCTTCCTGGGGGTGATCGGTGTCTTTCTTGGATTCTTTTATACCGCCGGTCCGGTCTCTATCGGATACAGAAGCTTCGGAGAGATCGCGGTCGGGGTCGGGTTCGGGCCGCTGATGGTGCTGGGAGCGTACTACGTACAGGCCGAACATCTGACGCTTCCGGTTTTTTTCGTTTCAGTGCCGATCGGCTTACTGATCGCGCTTGTTGTTTTTATTAACGAGTTTCCCGACTATGATGCCGATAAGTCCGTTGGGAAGAAAACGGTGGTCGTCCTGCTCGGAAAGAAGCGGGCGATCACGCTCTACCGGGCGCTTCTCGGAAGCGTGTACATATGTATTGCCGCGCTGATCGCGTTGAAAGCGCTGCCGCTCATCTGCGGCATCGTGTTCTTAACGATACCGCTGGCAATAAAAGCTTTTGTCGTATCGCGGAACAATTATGAAAAGATCTATGAGCTGCTTCCGGCCAACGCCGCGACGATCGGTTTGCATTCTTTGATCGGAATACTCATAGGTGTAGGCGTTATCCTTGACCGGGTGCTGTTTTGAGGAGCGGAAACCATGCGTCTGAATGAGGTATATCAACCGATACGGTCTGATTTGGACAGTGTCGAAGAAGTACTGGAAGCATCGCTTCATTCTTCCGCGGCGCGGAATGTCTCAAAGATCAACCATTATTTACTCGCCTCACCCGGCAAGCGCATACGGCCCGCGCTCGTGATCCTGTCGGCAAAGGCGGTCCTCGGCAGCAGGGCGCAAACGGTGCGGAACCGTCTGATAAAACTTGCCGCGGCTATGGAGCTCATCCATATGGCGTCCCTAGTCCATGATGACCTGATCGATAATTCCCTCATCCGCCATCATATGCCGACGATCAATTCCCGGTGGGGACAGGATGTCTCAATAACGCTCGGCGACTACCTCTACGCGACGGCATTTGAATTGATATCAAAATCCGGTAATATGGATATATTGAAGTGCATAGCGGCGGCCACGAAGGCGATGTGTGAAGGCGAGCTTCACCAGGTCTGTGAGCGGGATAATCTTAAGCTTTTGAAAGAACAGTATATAACCATCGTCACGAAGAAGACCGCGAGCCTCTTTGCCGCCTCGTGCCGCGCCGGTACACTCGCGGCGCGAAGCCGGCGGTCGATGCAGAAAGCGATGGAGGAATATGGATTGAATTTCGGGGTCGCGTTCCAGATCGCCGACGATTATCTCGATATCGTCGGCATGGAAGCGTCGACCGGGAAGATGCCCGGGCAGGATATGCGGTCGGGGGAGATGACGCTGCCGCTTTTATTCCTCATCGAATTGATACCGGAAAATGAACGGGAAGAGATACAGCGGCTTCTTTCGCATAACGGCAACAGGGAATCTTTGAAGAAGATAAAATCAAAGCTTCTTGCCTCCGGAGCGGTATCGAAAACGAAAGAAGAGATATTGAAATATGTAAAGAAAGCAAAAAAGAGGGTGAATCAATGTGTTGAATCGCCCTATAAAGAGAGCCTTCTCGGTCTTGCGGATCTTATTGTCGAGAAAGGTTTTTGAATTAGCGTATAGCGATACATAGGTAAGAAAACAAGAAGGAGGAAGGGGAATGAGAATTGAAAGGATCTGTTTGGTGTTGGCGCTAGGTGTAGGGGTCAGCTTCGGCTCTGTTTCGAGTGTTTGTGCCGAATCGACGAGCGACCTTATCTTGAAGCTTCTCGTCAAGAAAGGCGTTCTATCGCAGAGTGACGTGGATGACCTGAAGAGTGAAGTAAAGAAAACAGAAGCAGTTGACGTTGAAAAACATGCCAAGGGCGCGTCATGGGCTGAAAAGGTCAAGGTGAAGGGTGATATCAGGCTGAGAAATGAGTATGAGAGGGCCGGTACGGGCACCTATGTGAACCGTCAGCGTATCAGGGCTCGCGCGGGTATCAAGGCGAAAATAACCGATACCGTTAACGGTGAGATCGCCCTTGGGACGGGTGGCATCGGTAATGCCCGCTCAACGAATCAAACGCTCACCGACGCTTTCGGAACAAAAGCGTTTGATCTTGATATGGCGTATATCGACTGGACGCCTCACAAAGTCATTAAGTTCACCGGTGGTAAATATGATAACCCGCTCTATCATCCGGGAGATCTTTTGTGGGATTCGGATCTCAGGTTTGAGGGTGGTTCGGCGAACATAAAATACCCGATGGGAGAAGATCTTGGGATCCCCGCGGATCTTTACGTGAATTCCGGCGTCTTTGTATTGGATGATCTGGCCATTGATAAGAAAAACCCGTATCTTTACGCGGTCCAGGGGGGACTTGGCTCGAGCGTTAAGGACGTATTTGACTGGAAGGCGTTTGTCGGGTATCTCGATTTTACCCGGATCAAAGGGCATCAGGGGGCAGAACTGCTTCCGACGACCGGAAGGGCGGCGCGGGGCGGCGGCTACTACTATGACTACGATGTCATTGAAGCCAGCGGTGAAATTACATTCCACCTGCTTGAGCAGGAATTGCCGAAGCCTTTTGATCAGCCGTTCAAGATCTTTGGCGACTATGTGACAAACGCGGCTGCCGGCGGAGATAAAAAGAACGCGTTCCAGGCCGGTGTCCAGTACGGGAAGAAAGTAAAAGAGAAGGGAGACTGGAAGACGGTGTATAACTTCAGAGCGTTCGAGGCCAACGCGTTTCCGGATGATTTCCCGGACGCGGACGCGTTCCGGGGTGGAACCAACGGCTATGGTCATGAAGTTATTTTTCAATACGGACTGGCGAAGAACGTGAACGTGGAAGTCGATTACTACGCGTTCCGCGACAAGCCGAGGGCGTATCCGAACGAGAAGTGGGGTCATTTGATCCAGACTGATATAAACGTAAAGTTCTAATGTGAATCGCTGAGCACGGAGGACCCTTGAAGAGAGTCAAAATATTTTTCAGATATATCGCATGTTTATTACTCCTTTCAGGGTTCTCCGTGCCGCGGTGCTGGGCCTCCGCGACCGGGCTTAATAATATTCCGACTACGGATGTCACTCCTGATAAGGCGCTTGTTGTCCAGGGATGGCTCGCAACAGCCGACGGCTCAAAACCCGTTTATATGACCGGTTTTAAATACGGTATCCTGGGGAAAGCGGAGGCCGGTATTGACAGTATGGTCGGTTCGGAAGAGGCCGGTCCCGTCGCGGCGCAGTTCAAGTTGAAAATATTTGAACACGAGATGGGCTTCGCGGCGCTTGGCGGAGCGGAGGGCATGACGTTCAACGAGGATATTGACGAGAATATTGTTCCCTATGTTGCCGTAAGTCAAGATATAAAATATCTCCGTTTTCACGGCGGATATAATTTTCAGAAAGACAATTTCGGCATCTTCGGCGGCGCCGACGCTACCTTTCCCGTATTCGACGAGAAGCTTACCGTCAGAGGCGACCTGAAACAGGTTGATGACGGCAACGAACTTCTTGCAAGCGCGGGATTCCTCCTGACGCTGCCGTTTGATCTTATTCTGGAGAGTTGGATCTCTATCCCTTCGATGGATGAAGCTAATGAGAGCGTTACGGTAAAGTTAAATTATGTTATAAGTTTTTAGTGTTGCGCAGTATTATTCTGCTACTGATGATCCAAATATGTCGCAATCGATGCTTTGGTCAGGTTTTTGACCGGAGAGAATATAGTAGGATATCTAGTATTGAATACTACTTAAGAAAGGAGCAATATGTATGAGCGAGTACAAGATAGTTGCTCAGATGTCGTTTGATTGGATGATAGCCGCCTATTTTTTCCTCGGCGGTTTAAGCGCCGGTACCTACATTTTTTCGGTGGCGGCGAATTACTGGAGGAAAGAGTTCAAGCCGCTCGCTTTGACGGCTACGGTCTTGACGCCGGTTACTATCGCGATCGGTATGCTGATACTTTTAGCGGACCTGGGGCGTCCTGATAGGGCGCTGGGTCTCGTAGCGCACTTTAATCCAACGTCTGCCGTTTCATGGGGATTTTGGATCATCAATATCTTTCTTGCTCTCAGCGTGCTCTATGGATGGTTTGTGTTTAAGGGTGAGGCTGAAAAAGGGAAGAACATAGCGTATATCGGACTGCCTCTTAGTATAGCTGTTGCCGCATATACGGGTGTTCTTTTGGCGCAAGCTCCGGGAAAAGAGCTCTGGCATGCGACCATTCTGCCGGTATTGTTTCTCGTTGGAGGCATCACGTCCGGTCTTGCGTTGATCTTACTGGTTTCAGGAAAAAAGATAGACGAGGTATCGTTGCGTAACCTCGGCAAGCTGGTTGCGTGGCTTGTAATACTCGAGCTGGGTTTGATTTTCATTAAAATAATTGTGTACGTCAATGGAGAAGTGAGTGCTCAGGTAGCTGCGCAGTTCCGCTACAGCCGTCAATTTGGATTTCTCTTTTGGGTCGTTGAATTAGCACTTGGCGGGCTCATACCAATTGCGATTCTTCTTAGGTCAAAAACGTCTCCCTTGTCTCGGACAGTAGCAACGGTCTTAATTCTTATTGGGATCTTTGTTATGCGGTATATCATTGTTGTCGGGGGACAGATTGCTGTTTAAATAAGAGGAGAGGCAGATGAAAAAGATGAATGTCAAAAAGGATTCATCGATACTCAAAGGTAAGGTTTCCCGGAGAGGATTTTTGAAATTAGGCGGGATCGGGGTCGCGACCGCGGCGGTCGCCGGGGTCGCCGATAAAGTTGAAGCCGTTGACTCGACGCTGAAAGGCAAAAAACTGGCCATGGTGATAGACCTCCAGCGGTGTTCCGCGTGCGGAGGATGCACGATCGCCTGTATGAACGAGAATAATGTCCAGGAAGGGGTTGCCTGGGCGTATCATGAGGCAAGCACCGAGGG
>JBDRSA010000084.1:0-25260 GCA_043825275.1 Candidatus Omnitrophota bacterium | reverse complement strand
TCGATCTCTCAGGCGCTCAAAACTGACCGCCTTCTCGATCGCGTGGATATGTGTAACGCTTGTACCCGCTTCCAATATAATCTATTTATCCGGCAGGCCAATCGCTGAGCAGCGTCTCTATATCCCGTCTTTTGGATTCTGCCTTCTTCTTTCGCTGATCGTTCGCCGCCTCTTCTCTGAAAAGCGGAGATACGTGAACATAACAGCCGTTCTTCTTATCATCGCGCCTAACTCTCTTACCGTTGTGACCCACAATCGTGTGTGGAAGGATTCTCTCACGTTCTGGCAAAAAGCCGTCAGGAGATCCCCGAATAACCCGCGCGCGTACAATAATCTCGGAAAAGCCTATTTTGAAGCCGGCGACACCGACAAAGCGCTTTCTCTTTTTGACAAATCTATCCGGATGGACGCGTCAAATCCCTACGCGTTTAAAAACCTCGGCATGGCGTTCGAGAAGCTCGGCAACAATGAGGAAGCGGCATCTATGTACACGAGATCGATCGAAGTGGATCCAAAATTTGCCGGAGGATATAACGCGCTCGGAACAGCGCTCGGAAAACTCGGAAGATACGATGAAGAGGTAGATAGTTATACAAGAGCGCTCACTCTCGATCCGTATGATAGTCTCGCGTATAATAATCTCGGCATCGCGTACAGTCGAATCGGTAATATCGATAAAGCGTTCGAGGCGTATCAAAAAGCGATAGAGATCAACCCCTATTTCGCGGAAGCGTATATCAATCTGGGAGTTCTTCATACGGGGATGGGAAACAATGAGGAAGCGATCGCGCTTTTTAGAAAAGCATCGACGTTCACCTCAAACTACGAGCAGGCATCGATGTATCTCGGCCTGGCGCTCAATAGAAACGGTAATGTAAAAGACGCGATCGAAACATTCAGCGATGTGATACGGCATAGTCCTGAATATGTCCAGGCCTATATACAGCTGGGAACGCTGTATGCCGACCGCGATAGGGCCTCTGAGGCGATCGCGCTCTTCACAAAAGCGCTTCAGATCGACCCTTCATACGCGAAAGCTCACCATAATCTCGCGGTCGCCTATTTCTCATTAAAAGAGATCGGGAAGGCTGTCGAGCACTCGGACAGAGCCGCGGAACTCGGCTACAAAGCGCCGGAAAAATTCCTGCGGATCCTGGAGGAGTATAGAAATAAATAGAACTCGCAAAGTGCAGAGGTAATCGTCGTCCGTATTCCGTCTTCCGTATTCCGAATGTATAATTCACACAGGATTTAAGAGATGTCGCTGCAGTCAATTCTCACGGTATATGGAATACGATATACGGAAGACGGAATCATAGTCAATTTTCACGGTATACGGTATGCGGACGACGGACGACGATCATTTGATCTTACCGGCAGCCTTATCCCGGAGAAATCTTTCTAAGACGGCGATGTTGTCACTCGCCATCTTGAAGTGAGGATCGATCTGGAGGGCCTTCTCCCAGTACTGCTTCGCCTTGTCGTAATCTCCTTTTTTGTAATAAATGACGCCGATATTACTATAGACCGCCTTGTACGCCGGATTCAGGCGAAGCGCGTTCGTATACGCCTCGATCGCTTTATCATACTGCCCCGATTTATTATATACGTTTCCAAGATTATTATATATCTTTACGTTCTGAGGATTAAGCTTCAGCGCGTGCAAATGCGCTTCTGTAGCCCGCTCATACTCCCCCTTCAGGTCGTAGGCGACGCCGAGGTTGTCAAACGCCTGATCAAATCTTGTATTAAGCTCGATCGCCTGCTTAAATTCAAGGATCGCTTCGTCCAGCTTTTTGTCATCCAAATAGATGACCCCAAGCTCATTATGCGCCCGAAAGCTCTTCGGCGAGTGCTTCAGCGCGAGCTTATAAAACTTTATCGGATCGGCCCAGATAGTATTCTGATAAACGGTCCGTATTGAAAAGAGTAGGACAGCGCATACAAAAATACCGGTTAAAAGACGCATGATCCCGGCGCGGCGCTCAGCGCCGAAAGAATCTACGGCGTCTCTAAGCCCCCCGATGAAGACAAGAAAGAACCCCATGCACGGCAGGTAGAGCCAGTGATCCGCGATCGTCGCGTTGATCGGCATAATGTTTGCCATCGGAATAAGCGCGGTGAAGAACCACGCGAAACCAAAGAAGGCGGTCTTCGAGCGTTTCCTTACATACAAGGCTGTCACGGCGATAAAAATGAGCGCCGCTATCGAAATAAAAGTCGATGGCTGAAATATCCCGGAGCTGAACGGAAGATTCTTCTCAATATGTATCTCTGACGGATAGATTAAAAGAAGCATCAGTCTCACAAACGATTCACTCGTCGTACAGAGCCGCGTGTAGAGCGGCGGCGGCGTAATATTGGACGCGTTGGGGAAGTTTAATACGGTCACCCGCAAGAGAACGTACGCGGCCAGCAGAGCGAAATAGGGTGCCATTCTCTTGAAAAACGCGGCCGCGGTCCCGCGGTCGTCACCGCGCCGAAAAATCAAACCGGTCAGCACCAGAAGGAACGGAACGATGACCGCCAGTTCTTTAGAGATAAGCGCCAGAAAAAACGCGAAGAGCGATCCGATAAAAAGCGCGCGTGATAACCGCGCGCGCCGGGAAAGAAAATAAAGATAGATCGAAAGGATCGCGAAGAACGTCACCTGGGAATCGGCGCGCGAAGAAATATAGTCTACGACCGTGCTGTTGGCGGGATGGACCAGAAAAAGGAGCGCGACCATAAAGGCCGCCCCCTTCTTCTTGATGAGCAGCGCGATCAGGGCATAGATCGCCCAGGCCGAAAGTACGTGAAAGAGGATATTCGTAAGATGGTATCCGACCTGATTATCCTTCCAGATGTGGTAATCGACGAGAATGAGGAGCGTCTGGAGAGGGCGATAAAAATTACTGAGCCCCGCGGAACTGTAATAAAGGTGGTTCGTAAAACTGTCGGGAATATAGCGGACATCCTTTATAAAATGGTTCTCATGGATAAGATAGCTGTCATCCCATATGAAGGGGCTCGAGAGCGTGTTCGCGAAGATCGCCAGCGCGATAATAAGGAAGACGGCGAAAATGCCGATATTCAGCTTAAGAGATATCTTCTCGTCAGATGGCGCTTCGCGCGAAAGAACCGCTTCTTTCGGCCTTGGAATATCCTTTTTTTTCTTTCTCTTGCTCATATATGTATATATGTATCCTGGGGGACGTCCCCGTAGACTCACTATCAGAAATAGCAGACCGCGTTCGGAACAGCCAGGACCATGTCGATCTTAAAAGTCTTGATGAGAAAAAATACCGCGATGAGCGCCAGCGCGCTTTGAGTAAAAATCCTCATGTATCCTGTCGTACGCGCGCTCGCCATTCTAAAGAGCGCGACTTGCGTCGCGCTCGAAATGACCATAAGAGGAGTTATCAGCGCCAGTATATATCTCGACTGGTAGTTTCTCCACCAGACATAAAAAGCGAGGATGATCAAGACACTCATAAAGAGGAAGATGTACTCCCGCGATCGATCATGATGGAGAACGATCATTACCAAACCGACCAGAGAAACTACATACAATGGGGAAAGCTCGATAAGGCGTCCGAGATAAAAGTACCATGGCTCCTTCCCGAACATGCCCATCTCCCACCCCGATTTTGGAACGAAAAAGAGATCAAAGCTGTGGAAAATATGGCGCCTGAGTATCACACAAAGCGCTGCCACAGAAACTACGATCAGCGCTCCGCGCGCTTTTCTGTTTTTGATAAGGGCAAGCAGAAGAGCAAATATAAAGATAACCGCGATCACGAGGTACAAATACTCTTGAAACGGCTTTCTCTCGAACACAAAATCGAGACGATGAGCCTTGTAAGTTTCCGCAAAGAGGCTCGGCCCATATACACGGTAGTTCCATACGATCCATGGAATAAGCATAAGGAAAGGGAGCAAAAGAGAGGCGATAAACGACTTTTGCCGAAAGAGTTTTCGATCACAACTCGCGGCGTAGAGCAGAATAACCGCTACCGCGAGGATGCCGGGGTACTTGGTGAGCGCCGCGCACCCCGCGAAGAAACCGCTCGCGAGCATCGTATACGGATTACCGCGCCGCGTCGAATAAAAGAAGAGAAAGAGCGAAAGAACGAAAAAGAACGCGAGCGTCGTCTCCATCCAGACTTTCTGCGACGAGACCCACGAGATCGGCTCGATCGACATCATGAACGCGGCGTAGAGAGCCGCTATCCTGTCGTGAAACAGCATCGCGCTCAATAGATACGCCATCAGGATTAAAAGAACACCGAAGAAAAGCGAGACCTTAAACGCCGATACGAACGTATTCCCGAAGAGTTTGCAGCTGATCGAGACCAGATAGGAGAAGACAGGAGGATGCTTAAAGATAGGTTTTCTAAAATACGCCGGAAGATGCTTCCCCTTCCTCACTTCGTCTTCGTATATGCCCATGGTGTTATAGACGCCTTTATCGATCTGCGTACTCATCACCGAGTAGACATACTCGTCGAATGTAAGCGGGTGTTTCTTCGTGAAGTTGCCGATCCTTCCCGCGAAGGCGGCGATCAGGATGATCACCACTATGACCGGTACAAGCGTCTCAAACGAAACGCCCTTCTTCACGAACTCTTTACCCTGCTTTGACCGCCTCGACATAACGTCCTTTCCTCGCCTAAACGAGGGATTCGAAGATCTTTTTCAGCTCTTTCGCCCACATTTCCGTGGAATAGCCCGTCTCGACCTTCGCCCTCCCCTTCTTCCCCATCGACTGTCTCAACGAAGGATCCTCGATCAGCCGTGAGAGCCGATCCTCCCACTCGTCCTCGGTCCTCGCGAAAAAGCCGTCCTCTCCGTCGCTAAAAGCGTATGAATTCTCGCCGACAGGGCTCGCGACAAACGGCTTCTCCATTGCCATATACTCCAACCCTTTAGAGCTGCACTTGTAGAGATTATACTCTCGATCCAGGAGAGGATACAGGCCGATATCGAATCTCGAAATAACCGCGCCCACCGCGGAAGGATCTTTAGAATCTATCCAGTCGATGAATTCAACTTCGATATTTTTTATTCTTCCGAAATTCTCGTAAATCTCCTTCTGCTTGAGGGCGCCGGCGATGATCAGTTTTATCTTGAACTTTCTTCCGAGGCGCTCCATCGGACCCAAGAGCATCCATAGGTCTTTTTTGTAATTCTTGCCGTGCCCCACCCAACCGAGAACGATGTGGTCGCTCTCTCTCCGAGCGCTCTCCGGACGATAGTAAGGGACCGCGATCGGGCTCGGGATAAGGTGCGCGTTCTCATTGCACTTTTTGGCGAATTCGAGGAGCGCGTGAGAACCCATCGTGGCCGCCGAACACTCCCGTATCATCGCAGTCGCGTTCTTCTTTTTCCGGCCGCTTAGAATGACTCCCGCGGGATGGTCGTCGATATCAAAGACCGTCTTCTTTCCCAGCTTTCGCAAGGCCCGGTTCAGGACGATATCGATCCCGAAATAACAGCGGTGGAAAAAGATGATGTCGTTTGCCAACAATTTGAATGGAGCCGCGAGATATCTTGCCTTGCCATAGACGATGTCACAGTGAACACCGAGCTTCCGAAGCTCATCAGCCACGTAGAAACCCCGCACCTTCGAACTCGCCTGCTCGCGGGATCCTTTGAGGAAGAAGAGGATCCTCATCGGTTCTCCTGCCGCCTGGCATAGATGGTCACGTCTCTTCCGGTTAAATGCAGGATGCGCGCCATGAGCTCCCAGATACCGTTTAATACCTGATAGACCGGGCTTCTCCGAATTCTCTGCTTGTCAAACGTGATTACCTTATCGGGGTCATGATCGGCTCTGAGGCCATCGCCCATCCGCATTTCGATCAGATGGATAAGCGGATTCCAATATTGAAAAACCATCCGCTCAATTACAAAGCCGGCCTTTTTCAGCATCTTCTTGTATGACGCGGGGCTAAAATAGTAGAGGTCAAACGGCGGATGCAGACCCATCCAGCGCTTTCCATGCCATATCCTGTCGAAGCTCGCGACATTCGGACTTTTTATGACGAGCCCCCCGTCTCTCGCGAAAAGCGACCCGATCTTCTTTAAACTCCCGAGCGGATCACTAAAATGCTCGATCGTGTGAAACAGTATAATCAGATCGTATTGTCCGGTAAGCGATGCGCTCTCAACAGTGCCGACGTAACACGGGACGCCCAATTTCTCGCGCGCGTACGTCGCGGCCCATTCGGAAACATCCAGTCCGGTTACTTCCCAGCCGCGGCGCTTCATATTGGCGAGAAGAAATCCCGCGCTGCACCCGATCTCAAGAAGACGCTTTCCGGTACCGAAGACTTTTACAAGATTTTCTGCGGGGGCATCATACCTGTGGATCGCCGCCTCCTTCTCCTCATCAGTCCCAGGAAACTGCTCAAAGAGACAGCTGCGATGATACTCCTCGGCATATTGACGTTCGATCTTTTCCTGTGAGGGGCGCGGATTCACAAACACTAACCCGCAGGTTTTACATCGCACAAGCTGGTACCCCAGCACCTTTACAAAAGGGGTTGTCTTTTCATTCCCGCAGAGATTGCATCGTATCTCTTCTATCGCCTCATCACAACCTTTTTTCACAATACATCCCCCAGACCCGTCTCGTTTATATATGTTAATTACGCTATATGTCTTTTTGAGAAGTGTACCACATCTTGCATGTTGCGTCAATTAACCCCTCCAATATTTCGTTCTCACCATAGAAGCAAATGATGGCACCCCGGCTAAGGATCCCTGAAAGTCTGTAGCCGGGGCTTAAGCCCCGGCTACAGAAAAATTCAAAATCCTGTTTTCCGTGTGTTTGACTCGCTATATAAGGTATGATACACTTTACCATAAGATCATCAGGCAATAATAAATTTGAGGTTTAAAATATTTTGAAGAACTCTGAAGAGAACTCTGTTGCCAGAAAAGTGATCCTTATACGAGCAGGTGATTCAGGCGAGCGGTTACCGCACGCGCTTCTCTCTCTCGCCTCCATGCTCAAGGACGAGGTCCTTATCCTCGACCAGGCCGCTCCCGCCGACGTCCGGAACCACAAAGAAGCGCTCAGGAACGCGGTCTGCGTCGGCATAAGCACGATCACCGGCCCGCATATCAAGCACTCGCTGGAGGTCGCCCGCGAGATCCGCAGGATCAATCCCGAAACCCCTCTGGTCTGGGGCGGGTGGCACCCGTCTCTAAAGCCGGAGCAGACGCTCAAAAGCGACTTTGTCGATACGGTGATCGTCGGGCAGGGCGAAAAAGCCTTCGCGGATCTGGTAGAAAATATAAAAAACGGGAAGAGGTCAGAGGATATCATCTCGTATCCGTATGCCGATAAAGCGACGTTCCCCGTCTACGATTTCAGCCTGCTCGATGATGTGGAGCGGTATATCATACCAACGTACGTAGGATCTCTCCGTTATGTCCCCATCCGGCAGATATCGCTCTTCTCGAGCCAGGGCTGCCCTTTTGGATGCACGTTCTGCGCGATAGAGTCGGTATACGGAAAGCACTACAGCGGATGGCCGATCGAAGCGGTTGCTGACCTCGTGCAGGATTGCATAAAGAAGTACAGGATCAACAGCGTGCTCTTTGATGACGACAATTTCTTTATCGGAAAAAAGAGGGCGCTCGAGTTCGCTGAAATCCTCTTAAAGCGCGGCATGCGGATCAACTGGTCGTCGGACGCTCGTGTCGACACGCTCTGTTCTCTCTCTCCGTCGGAATGGGAGCTCCTCGACAGGTCCGGGTGCAAGTGGATGCTGATCGGCGCGGAGTCGGGCGCCCAGGCGACACTCGACAGGCTCAATAAGAAGATAACGCCTGAGATGATACTGAATCTCGGCCGGCTCTGCCGCAGATACAACATCGTTCCTTCGTTTTCGATGATGGTCGGCGCGCCGGGCGAGACGGATGACGACATCGATAAGACGTTCGCGCTGATCGATACGCTTAAGGCCGAAGCTCCCTCGAGCGAGCTGCTTCTCTTCCTTTACACTCCGTACCCGGGAACACCGCTCTACGATCTCTCTCTGGAGATGGGCTTTAAAGAACCCGGTTCTCTCGAGGAATGGAGCGAACTCTATCTCGACATCCCGACGGTACCGTGGGTAAAGAGCGGCCTCGTGGAGCGGGTGCGGCGGTACAATAGAAGCATCCCTGTTCATCGCGATATCGGATTGAAACATACAGCGAGCTACTCCTATAACCCGTCGATCCACTTCAAGCGGTTTCGCTATTTGCTGTACCGGTCCGGAAAAATGAAGAAGAGCGACGCCCTGCTTCGCTATATCGGTAGAAAAATGGCCGGCCTGAAAGACGGGCCGCAAAGGAAGATCTGATGAAAATAAGTTTCGTAGAACGCCACTTGAAGCTATACGGTGGAGTGCGAACAATAATGGAATTCGCGAATGGGCTCGCCGCGAGAGGACACGATGTCACCATATTCCATCCGGAAGGAACTCCGTGCGAATGGATGGAATGCGTTCCGAAAGTGAAAAAGTACGGTGAGGCCCTTCACGAGGAGCATGACGTCATCATCTATAACAGCGCGCACCCCGCCGACTATTACCTGGTAAAGCGCTCAACGGCGAGACTCAAGGTCTTTTACGTGCTCGCGCTCTACGATCACTGGTTCCACAAGGGAAGGATCCCGCCGTACTACTTCTTCACCGACATGCGTCAGGCGCTCAGGATGATATTCACGATGAAGTCGCTGCGCTCCGGCTGCCTCAAGCTCGCGGTAGGAACCGAGATGCATCACTGGATGAAGAACTATCTGAGGACCGATTCGAAGATCCTGCTCGAAGGGGTCAACCGTGATATGTTCCATCCGGTCGATACGAAAAAGGACCCCGGCGAGGTACGGGTTCTCTGCTCCGGTGACCCAAGAAAGAGGAAGGGAACAAAAACGGTCGAGGACGCCGTCGCGATCGCGAAAAAGAGCGACCCTAGAATAACTCTCGATACGTATCACGGCAAGGGGATACCGCAGGATAGGATGGCGGAAACATACTGTTCCGCCGATATATTCGCCGACGGCCAATGGTACGCCGGCTGGAACAACCCGGTCGCGGAAGCGATGGCGTGCGGGCTGCCGGTCGTCTGTACCGACATCGGCGGGAACGGAGATTTCGCGTTCCATGAAGAGACCGCCCTCCTGGTCCCCATTAAAGACGCGGAAGCGATGGCGGGCGCGATCCTCAGATTGGCCGGAGATGCCGCTCTGAGAGAACGGTTGGGCCGAAACGCGCATCAGCGGATGCTGCGATTTGACTGGGACAGGAGCACCGAAATACTGGAGAAGATCCTTGAAGCGGAGCTTGCGGGGTAGCGCGATAATTCTGGTCTTTATCCTTCTGGCCGCGGTCTATCTCGCGGGCGCGAGCAACCAGCCGCCGCGATCGGACGGCAGTACATATGTTCTGCTTGCGAGGTCACTGGCAAGCGGGCACGGATACAGGGAATTCCCGATCAGAGAGCAACCGCATACCAAATACCCGTTCCTGCTCCCCGCGCTCTTCTCCGTTTTTCAGCGCTTCGCCCCGGAAAGCTTCTACCTGCTGGATATCCTCAGCGCTCTTTTGACCCTCGGCTCCGCGTACTTTGTCTATGTATTACTAAAAGGATACTTTTCTAGAAATACGGCTCTTATTCTGACAACTCTCATTGCCCTGAATCCGTACACTTTCGTTCAGTACTCCCACCGGGCGACGTCAGAAGCTCTCTTCACCTTCACGTCCCTCGCGGCTGTGTTGTGTATAGAGAAATACGCCGCCGTAAAAAACCGGGCTTCTCTTGCGGCTTCGATCGCCGCGCTCACTGCCGCGTGCTACAGCAGGCAGGTGGGGATCATACTGCTCTTTTCCGCGGTCATGTATTTTATTTTCCTTAAAAACAGAAGGGGCGCGCTCCTGGTCGGAGGAATCACCGCTGTACTGATCCTGCCGTGGTGGTCCAGAGTGCTGCTGCTGGTCTATTATTACGGTATCACCCCTGACATCTCTTTTATCACGAATCTGCCGGGCCTTGCGAGACTGAGCAAGTTCACGCTCTCGGTCTTTGTGCACGCCTCAGCATGGACTCACTGGGTGGTCTTCCCCACTTTTTTCGTCTTCTTCCGCTTCGTCAGAGGCGAAGCGATGGCGCTGGGCTCCGCGCTCGGGAACATAAAGTTTGTTCTCACGCTCGCGGTCGCGTTATGTACGGCACTCGGCTTTTTCCGGCACGTCAAGAGAAGGTGGCGGATCTTCGACTTCTATGTCGTTTTCTACGGTTTGGGAATATGCGCGGCGGGAAATTACATGTCGTATCGCCTCTTATATCCGATCGTGCCGTTCTTATTCTACTACCTCGTAACCGGGACAAATGACATACTGAATAGAGTCTCGGATCTTTCCGGAAGAGGCAGGAGGCCCGGCGCCGCTTCGTGGGCGAAACCCCTGAAAGTGGTCCTCATAGGCGTACTCTTCTGCTCGTCGATACTGCACATTGTCCATCAGACCTACGGGGAACGGACCGGGCGCTTCACCCGTCCGTGGAACGCTTACTTTGACGCGGCGCGGTGGGCAAAAGAGAACCTTCCTGACGATACGGTGATCATGTGCTACAAGGCGCAGAACTTTTACCTGGTCTCGGGAAAACATTCCGTTGATGTTCCTTATTACTATCATCTCGATAAGCTGAGCGATTTCTTCGACGCCCTTCGTATCCTCGACGCCGACTACCTCGTCCTGACCGACCCGGGATTCCCCTGGGGTGACGCGTTCAGGAAAACTATAACGCCGGATTTCGCGGACCTTCATAGCGGCGCTTTTACTCCCGTGAAGACCATTCAGCGCTATGGCGGCAAGGCGATAATATACAGGATACACACATGAGAACGAACGAACTCGCGAGAGGCACGCTCTACTTGATGGCCGCGCAGGGGGTCTTTTTGCTGAGTAACTATTGTATACACTTCTGGCTGGGGAGAACATTATCGCCGGCACTCTACGGTGTCTGCGGCGTGATCTTTTCTTTTTTGTTCATCTTGAGGATCCCTCTTGAGTCCGGGATGGGTAAGGCGGTCTCGAAATACACCGCCGAGGGTAAATATCCGGTGCACGCGGTCAGGTCCTGCGCGATCAAATTCCAATTCTTTCTGGCGCTGGCGTTCTCAGGCGTCGTACTTGTCATCGCTCCGTTCATCGCGAAGTCACTGAAAGATCCGGGCCTGACACCGTACCTGAGAATGGCGGCCACATTTATACCGATATTCGCCGCGTCCACGGTCTACATGGGGATCCTGAACGGAGCGCGCTCTTTCGGAAAACAGGCGATCGTCACCTTCATCTACAGCGGGGCGAGAATCGCAACAGTATTCCTTCTCGTTTCACTGGGGTACGGTATCTACGGCGTATTAAGCGGGTACTTTATCTCCGCGGTCATCGGTCTCGTTATCGTCAGGAGTTACTGCGCCGATGACGGGCGGCGCGAGGACATCTCCTTCAACCTGAAACCGCTCATCTCCTTCGCGGCTCCGATCATATTCTTTTCGACCGCACTGACCGTTATGATGAGCCTCGATATCTTTTTTGTGAAGGCCCTTCTTCTGGACGCCGCGAAGACCGGCTTCTACACTTCGGCGTCGGTCCTCGCGAAGGTCCCCTATTTTATTTTCGCCGCGTTCAGTATGACACTCTTTCCTTCGATCGCGAGATCCGCGTCTGACGACAAGAATATTGAGCTCACGAAAAAATACATCGATCAGGCGCTTCGCTACTCTCTGCTGCTTTTGATCCCCCTCGCGTGCATCGTGAGCGCCACTTCACGAAATCTCGTTACGTTCGTCTATTCGACACAATATGCCGAAGCCGCCATGCCGCTGAGTATCCTCATATTCGGGATGTCACTGCTTTCTGTCTTCATTATTTTTACTACTATAATCAATGCCAGCGGAAAACCCGTCATCTCATTTATAACGATCCTCGCGATGCTTCTGGCGGCGTGCGCTTTAAATCTCTTGCTTATTCCCCGATACGGAATAACCGGAGCGGCGCTCGCAACTTCCTTGAGCTCACTCTTGGGCCTTTTTATTGTCGCCTTCTATGTCTTTCACCGATTCCATACCCTCATCAGAGCGCTCTCTGTCTTTAAGATCCTCCTTGCTTCTTTTGCTGCATACTTCATCGCTCTCCATATCCCCGCAGGGGGAATACTGCTTCTTGCACTCTATCTCTTCCTTGCCTGTATCTACATAGCGCTCCTCGCGCTCCTCGGCGAGATAAAGAAAGAAGACCTTCAGATCATCCGGGGAATTATTAACGGGTAAGCAGACGGAGATTTCGGATTCGAAGTTAGCTATGAGCTAAGAGCCAGCTACCCATTGTAGTTATTTCACTTTGCAGACTACCATCTGCGTCGTCGCCAGCGGCAGCCCGCGCAGGATGCGCTTGGCGCAATAGGCAGCCGTCATCGGATCGAATCCGAACGAGAACGGCAGCATCATCTTCTGTTCTTCTATCTTAAAACCCGCTTTTATAATAAACCGGTGAAATTCATCGAATGACCATTCACGTATATGGAATTCATTCGAAGGCGTTACCGCGTTCTTTCCGCAGAGGGCGTTCCGCTCAGGCGTTGAAATGACGATAAAGGTACCCGGATGGGCGAACGTTTTAATGAATTCGAGCGCCGAGGCCGGATCTTTAAGATGTTCAAATACGCTGGAGCAGATAATAAGGTCCGCGAAGTCTATGTAGTGCTTGAGTCCGTATATCGACGATTCGATGTCATCGGATAAATACGTTCCGTTTCGGTGCATTCTTTGGCATTGGCTGATCGCGGAATCATGATCGACCCCGTATATTTTGAACCCCTCCGAAAAGAAGGCGTTCAAATTTGTCGCCGGTCCGCACCCTACCTCGAGTATCGCTTCACAATGATTATCGCGGGCGATCTTGAGAGCCGCTTCATACACCGACCGTTGATAACGGCCGCTTAAAGCCTTCTTTTCGGGAGTCGTATACTGCAATCCGACAGCGTCATTCTCGGGCCTCTTTTTCGTATTGATCTTGTAATCCGTTCGAATGCAATACTTTGACATTAGCGATGAGCCGGCATTTTCTTTTTCAGGGTCATGATCATGCTCACCGTCCAGGCAGCATAAAATATAACGTATGCGGCCGATGCGCCCGTTATTGAATAGTCCGACAGCAGCCGAGGAAGACTGATACAATAGAGCGCGGTACCGATGATGAGCGCTTTTAAAAGATCGTTGTATTTTCTGAGCGCGAAAACCGCCGGCGTAAGCGGAAACACACCGACCGCGATACGGTCCAACGGCTCAACTCAATGAGATATCTACCGTGACGCGGCGCGGTCCGTTGTTTCGATCTCCATTCGCTTGATTTTTCCCAGAGAATCTTCGATCAGTTTTCTGTTCGAAGATATGAGGTCGGCCAGGAGGCTGAAGACCATGACCTGAAAACCGGCAATGGCGAGCACAGCTCCCAGGATCAGCGACTGGATGTGGCCGGCAGGATTTTGATTGGTAACGTGGAAATAAAGGTATCGAAGAAAGAACAGGAACCCGGTCGACAAGAACGTCCATCCGATGATCATAAAAACGCGGAGCGCCTCATACATCGTATAGATCCGCAGTATCGTTCCGCCGGATTTAATGACATACTGAGAAATGCTCTTGAATAACCGCGACTTGCGCAGCGGTTTATTGGTACGGATGGCGACGCTCGCGATGGCGAGATCCTTTTTGCCGGCCGCGATGATCGTCTCGAGCGTATAGCTGAATTTTGAAACAACATTGATATCGAGCATCGCTTTTCTATTGTAGGCCCTGAACCCTGTCGTCACGTCAGGAACGTCGGTTCCTGATACCTGCCGGACCACCCAGCTTCCCGCCCGCTGCAGCCGTTTCTTCAAAAAAGAAAAATGCTCCATAGTATCGATATCCCTGCAGCCGATCACGACATCCGCTTTTCCGTCGACGATCGGCTTTACGAGCCGCGCGATATCTTCGCCCCGGTATTGGTTGTCCGCGTCCGTATTAACAACAATATCGGCGCCCATGTGCAGCGCTTTTTCGATACCCGCTTCGAACGCCCGGGCCAGACCCCGCTGCTTCGAGAATCTGACAAAGTGCTCAACGCCGAGTTCCCGCGCGACCTCATGCGTCCGGTCCGACGAACCGTCATCGATGACCAACCGCTCGATCTTCGAAATACCATCGATCTCTTTCGGAAGATCCGCAAGCGTCACCGGAAGCGACGCTTCCTCATTCAGGCACGGTATTTGAATCATTAACATTAGGCCCTTGCCGGCTTCCACGAAACCCCCAGCGTTATTCGGACGGTTGATTGAATATCCCCTCAGGCGGGTCGATATATTTCTTCATATCGGCGTCCTTTCTGAGCTGCTTGAGCCATTGCCAGAAACCCTCATGTTTCTTCTGCGCCCTAAGCTGCTTAAAGTAGCTCTCCTTCCTGCCTTCGAAATCCGACTCAACCGCCTTCTTGATCTTCAGGATCTTAAAGACGCCGTATCCTTCGTAGATAGGCGTCGGCGGATAGAACGCTCCTTCTTCCATATCCATCATCTTCAGGACATCGTCTTTGGGGAACTTCCACATGTGCATCAGAAACTCGGTGGACACGAACCCGGGCCGCTTAAACTCGCCGCTTTTCTTCTCCCCTGTTTCCTCTTCATGTTTCTTCAAACCCTCGTTGTCTTTGGCCGCTTCCGCGTCCCAAAAGGCGGGATCCTCAACGGACTTTCCGTAAAATTCCTTCGCCTCTTCGAGGTCATCGATCTTGATAAGCTCGACGCTCATCGTATTGTACTCGTTGATAAATTCCTCGAGCGCCTCTTCCTCGGTCACTTCCGGCGTAATGCTCTGTATGATCTCCGTGCGCAGCTTCGCCACCTGAACGAGGTGCCGCATCTGGTTCTCGAACAGTTCGACCGGTTCGGAGAGCGTCTTCTTCGCCCATTCGGCGTACGCTTCCCTGTCTTTTCTCCAATCGAACTCAAGCTTATGCGGTTCTACGGTCTTATCGATCTCTCTTTCGATCTCTTCGGCGCTAACCTGGATGTCCCTGCGGAACGCTTCGTATGACAGGATCAGGTCATCCCAGATCCTCTCTTCCAACTGTTTCTGATTATTCGGGATCCCGCCCCAGGGAGAGCCGAACCGGAGAACAACCCCTAAAACAAAATAAAAATTGTCCCGCGGCACCGGTACTCCGAAGATCTCACCTGCCAATTTCGGTTCTTCCGGCGTGATCCGCGGCGCCGACCCGCCTCCGGTCTGTTTATCAGACACGCCCGGCGAGGCAAGCCCGCCTTGATCCGGTTTCTCCGAGACCTTCGACTGAGCGAGCACACCTGCTTCCAGTTCCTCCAGCAACGTCGGAATTGCCTGTTCTCTATCGTTCTGAGCGCAGCTTAAAATAGGCATGATCCCGATACATACAAGCAGTACATATACCGCGCATATACGCATCTTCATCGCATCATAACTCCTTTCATCCGTTTGTGTTCATTATAACATTAAAACCGGAATTGTCAACGTCTCGTAATCCACCGTAATCCACCGTACGGTACGCGAGACGATCAAGTGCCCGTGCGGGAATTTCACCGATCCGAAGAAGACGTGCCACTGCACGCCGTATCAGATCCAGCGATACCTCTCGAAGATCTCGCGGACGATCGCGGACCTTGACGCAAGCGGCACCATCGAAGCGCATCACATATCAGAGGCGATAGGCTGCCGGAGCTTTGATAGGAATTTATGGGGATGGCGGTGCCCAACCCCGCGTTAAAAGAGGTGTCTGGTAAAGAAAAAAATGAGCGGGAAGAAAAGCGACGGACTTATATTGAGACATTACAATTTTTTAAATAACTTTTAAGATAGCTTGCTATTCTCCTCGGCGAATAAGATCGCAGCAGATTGAACAATCGTTTCGGGGATAGCGCCAACGAGCGAATCATCGCATAAATAAACAAAGCTCGCATCCGGCGTATCGTGATCCCGGCGGGAGCATAGGTGACATGGAAATAGTTATCCGGCACGTATGCCTGATCGATCTCTCCCCGCTCGATCAATTTGTCGTGGACCGGCGTTCCCGGTAATGGGGTAAACGGAGAAAATGTTATCTGATCAAACGGTAAGCTGCATGCAAAATGTATGGTCGTTTTAATGTCCTGGACGGTTTCTCCGGGGTATCCAATTATAAAAAATGCGAACAGTTTAAACTTATATTTCTTAATAAGCGAGACGTATGTCTTTATCTCTTTTGTCGTTATATTCTTCTTCATGCTTTTTAATATTCTATCACTCCCGCTTTCAGGGGCAATCGTTATGCTCTCGAATCCCGCTTCCCGCAAAAGCGAAAGCACTTCCTCATCAAGCGTATTCATGCGTATTCCGTTCGGTAATCCAAAATAAAGAGACGGCATTCTCGATCTTCTCGCGAGCGCCTCTCTGCAGAATGCGGCGACAAAATCCCTATGAAACGTAAAATTATCATCAATAATATTTATTCCCCGAATTGCATAGGTGTTATAAAGATACTCTATTTCATTAAATATCGATTCAAGAGGCCTTGTTCTTACCTTACTACCGTGCAAAGACCGGGCGCTGCAAAATTCACACTGATAAGGACATCCCCGGGTCGTAACGATCGGAGAGTTTTTTATTCCTCCCGGAAAAAAGCCGTATTCGTACCCCCTCTCTAAATAATCCCGCAATCTGATTTTCTTATAATCGGGCCGCGAGATATTCTCGAGATCGATCGGGGCTATCGGTATCGATCTATAGTGTTGTTCATGACGATCATAATACGTCAGGCCGGGGATCCTGTTGAGCGCCTCATGATCGCCGCTCTTATGAGCGCGTATCGCATCAAGAAGAATGGTAAGCGATCGCTCTCCTTCGCCTTTGATCGCAAAATCCGCTCCTATATCATCAAGAGCCGAATTCTTTCTAGAACTCGCGGACGGCCCTCCTATAACGATCGGGATATCCTTATAAATATGCTTTATCTTTTTTACAACATTCTTAACGTTTTGATAATTCATCTCCCAAAGGCTGATTCCGATAGCAAGGGGATCGGATTCCCTGACCGCCTGCATGAGAATTTTATCCGAATATTCATCCAGAAAAAAATCTTTTACTATAGTATTATAATCCTCGCTGATATTAGAACTTATATACCCGAATCCTAAAGGTATAAAGTTTACGTTGGGGATCTGAAACTCTGTCCAAATGAGGAGGATATTTTTCACAGCATTTCGTGCGGTCATTTTAAACCCGGAATCATGTTCGCCTGCCGGCACGTAGAGCGCTTGGGGGATCTTTTCAACAGTCTCTTCGGAAAACATCCCCATGTTTCCATTTTTACATACGCAGAGGCTTCATTGAACGGCCGCGCGGGCGCCGTTTTTCATGGCTTTCTTCTAAAGATACTATAATAATGTTTCGGGTCATCGACTAAGACATCGTATTGTTCGTAAATCTTTTTTTTGATATTCTTGTAGGCGCGTTCGCTCCTGATCCTGTTGATGATAAAATAATCCGGCCTATATTTCTCATCGGCCATCGTGACAAACCTATCCGACCACGATGAGCCGACCGCCCTTCTTTCGGTCAAAAAAGTAAAAAGCTGCGGTGGGTCCACATACAAGAGATCCTCTTTTTTCGTATGTTCTCTGATCCACTGAGCGATAACAGGTATCTCGGTATTCGTATTCATGGATTTATGTATATTGTAGACAAATGTCGATGCGGAGAAGGCGATAAGGAGCCACGAGATCAAGATCCGTTTTTTATTGGGGAAATGAACGGCATTCTCAATTAAATACGCGACAGATCCCCAGTGCGCAACAAGAAAAGGTATCGCCATTCGAGGAAGCGGGCAGGTAACGAGCCGCATCACAAAAATATACAGAAAGAGCGTTCCGTTGAAAATAACGAAGAATAACAAAAGGCGTCCCGCGCGTACCACAAAGAACAAAAGGAGAAGAGCGCCGCAGTAGAAAAAGACATTCGTTCCCCAAAACGTTTCGTAGTAGTCCCTCATCCGGAACAACGTCCCGATAACGCATCGCTTGAGAAAGCGCGCGTTAGACGCCGTCGATCGAACGAACGCCCCAATATTCGCATGATCGAGAAGGTCGCCGAAGTCGACATCTTTCTTAAAAAAGTAATATGACATGGCCACGTTTATCACATAGGGCGATGTGTCATACCTCTTTTTCTCTTCTTCCTCCACTCCGCCTATCTTTTCTTCTTTTTCTTCTTCTTGAAAATCTCCTTTCTCCTCAATAACATCATAAAATTTCTTTCCGAAAACGATGCGGTTTTCCTCACTGTCATATGACGTGAAATTATACAGACAATTTCCGGCGGCGCCCCCCGATACGCTTCGCATGAGCCAGGGGGCAAAGAGCAGGGCAGGCAGAAGAACGAAATATGCCGCAAAATTCGCGCCCTTCAATATACGAAAACCCGGCGACCAAATCTTTTGGTACACAAAGAGCATGAACGCCGCGCAGGCTGCTGCCCCCATAATGTAGAGACCTACCCCGTTCCCTCCGTATAGGATCCCTATCTCCAGCAGAGAGGCGAAGAGGACGTACCGGAACCGAAGAGCTCCCCTGAGTTCGTAGATGAGAAATCCGAGCGCGAGCGTATACGCGGCGATCTCAAATTCCAGGGCGCCGCCCCACAGCAATTCACTGTTTCGAAATATCAGGAACGGCATGAGCCAGACGAGCAGTTTTTTAAAGGCACCGCCGCAGCGGCCGGCGAGCATGTTGAGACAATTTCCGGCGAGGATGACGATGATGATGTTCGAAAGATAATTCCTGAAACCGATCAGGGCGCCGAGCGAGGCAAGCTGAAGCGGGAGGAGCGGGAGCCTGTTGTGCACCGGGCGAATAATGGTATCGAGTCCGTTATTGAAGTGATCCGCGATGAGGAAGTTTACACTGTAGCCCAAACCGTTCACGATGTTCCTCGCTATTTGCAGATATTCGGGGATATCGCCCAAGAGGAGCCGCATATTGCCCGGGACCTTATGCAGATGGAAAAAGAGCGCGATAGCGGCAATAAAGACAAGGTACGCCTTGAGATCCCGTAGTTTTTTGACAACCGCCCTGAAGAACAGCGCCAGGACGACGCACGATGCTGACCAGACGATGATCGCAAGCGCCGATGGACCGCATTTCAAAAGTATCGAAAAGACGAGGGGGAATACCGCCCATACGAGCATGCCAAGCGGGATAACGAGAAAATCTTTTACCCGCTCATTCTTAAGCGGCACGATCGCAAAGACCGCCTCTCCCCACGCAATGGTGAGGACGAAGATCAAGAGAGAATGCAGAACAGGCAGCATGATCGTTATCATACGCGTACCTCGCGTTTTTGCGGGTTATCGATCCTGTCCTTCGGGCCGTTTGTTTTCGAGAGCCCAAAGCCGGTATATCCGGCTAGTATCGCGACTGAGACGGCAATAAGGGCGGCCGCGGTATCCGCCTTATGGGTGTAGAATCCGAGCGGCCGCGAAGGGTTGACGATAATGAAGCTGTTGAGAATGGGAGGCGCGGCGTCGCGGTAGATATCTTCAATGAGCCGATGCCCTATCATGAGGTATGCCAGGACCCCGGCAGCCGCCGCCGTCATGAGGAGACCGACAGCGGCGAGGAGTATCGGGCGCCTTCTCGCGGTCCGGGATAACCGAGAGAGGCCGCTCACCCCGCTCGACGGAAGAGCGCAGAGCCGTATCGTATTTTCCAGGCAGCACGCGCCCAGGAAGAGGATGAGCGGATTGACGATATACAGAAGCCGCGGATACGCGCACCAGCCCGTTACGGCGATGACCGAGACATACAGGATGTAATGGCCGAAGATGAGGGTCGCCCTTCCGGAGAGATTGTTGTTTAAAAACCTTCCCGATATCAGCGTCAGGAGATATACAAAGGCGGCGATAAAAAAAAGATACGCATAGAGGGGAGAAAATATCTTTTTGTCAAAAAACACGGTTACCGCGCCGATCCGGCTGCCCTCTCCCGGCGGGGCCATTTCGATAAGATAGTGCCGCTCCTCCATCGGGTATAATTTAAACATCAGCAGGGCGCTGTTGAGCGCGTACTCGAGCGGATGGCCGCGCGCGACCAGGCACCCGACGTCTCCGATCATGTCCCAGAAATAGACGGGGTCTTTCCCCTCCTTCTCTGCCCATCCGCGGCACGCGTTCCATATCGTTTCGGTGGCGAGGGATCTCGGCGTATTCGCGAGCCGCTTGATGGCGGCGAACGAGTCGGGGATGTATCGCTGCATCTTATAGCTCACGCATTTACGATAGAAGCTGATCCCGATGGGGACCCTGAATTTTTCTTCCGGTGCCCTCGAGACAAGGGCGTTCGCGAGCAGCAGGGAGAAGATCACGGCAAACACGATTCCCGCGTACCAGAGTCCCGCGCGCAGGGTTTTCGCGACAGAGCGCCCTCCGGCGAGATGTGTCTTTATCCCGATGAGGAGAAAGGTCGGTATGGCCGTATAGAAAAGGATCGGCTTACAGAGCGCGTTGGCGATGGTCAAGAAGCCCAGAGACGCGATCGCGCTTCCCCCCATCGAGCCCCTCCCCGCGCATACGACACTCTGAAAGATCAGCGCCGAAAGGAGCAGGTACGCGAGGGCCTCGGTCATGATCATCCGCTCGTAAAATACGGGGATCCGGTCGAGGGAAAAGACGAGCGCGAGCGCGAAAGCCAGCACGCGATTGCCGGTCAATCTTTTAAGCGTCAAGAAGACGATGAGGACGGTCACAATGCCCATGAGGTATTGGCAGGCGACGACCGCGTTCAGGTTCTTATACCCGAAGACCCAGTACACGACGCTTATGAAGAACGGGTAGAGCGGGGGCCGGACCTGGTGAAAGAAGAAGAGCTTCGTGTAGATATTGTTCGCGGCGGTAAGGTACGACGGAGAGTCGGCGGTGAGCTGATAGCCGGGATACGACAGTGAGATATCGGACCGCACGAGAGCGGCAAAACCGATTATGAGGACAAGGTACAGCGCGTCGATACTGTCTATCCGCCGTCTCATCGCGATTGTCATTCCCCTCTTTGTAAAGAGAAACCGTTCACCGCACGTTCCACCTACGCCAGAACATCGCGGGGATGGCCCGGCGCATCGTCTTTATATGATTAAAGAGATGCTCGCGCGGATATCGTATCGCCTGCAGAAGATAAGGCAGGCTGATATAAAAGCGCCTGTATGCTTTTTTTGCGAGCTGCTCCATCCTCTCTCTGCCAAGATGCGGGTAATCGGGCGCGCCATCCTTAAGCCAGCCGCCCCTCTCTAACTCTCTATAAAACGGAGTGCCTTTAAAGGGAATCATTAATTGGAATTGAGCCGTATGAGGCCTGAGCTTACATGCCCAATTGATGGTCTCCAAGACCGTTGCTTCGGTCTCACCCGGAAAACCGATGGCGAAATCACCGTGGATCCTCAGGCCGGCCTTCTTCGCGTCGGCAGTAAAAGTCGTCATTTGCTCTTTACTCAGCCCCTTGCATATCCTTTTTAAGACCACGTCGCTTCCGGATTCATATCCGACATGCAGATTTCTGCATCCTGACTCTTTCATCAACCGAAGAGTAGTATAGTCCACATCCCCTCTTACATAACACGACCACGGAAGCTTGATCCCCTTCCTCATCTTCTCTTCCGCCAACTCTCTGGCCCGGTCAGCCGGCAGCGTATCATCCTGGATCATAACCGATTTGACGTGAGAAAGCTCTCTTTCGATGAACGAGAGCTCATCGATCACATTCCTGATCGAGCGACTGTTGTAGACCCTTCCTTTTACAAATGTATTAACCCAAAGGCAGTACGTACAGCTCCCCCATATACAGCCCCTTCCCGTCATAACATCTAGAAACGGGTGATATTCTGAGGGAGTGCGATAGAACCGGAAATCCAGATGCCGCGCAAAAAACTCACTCACAAAAGGAAAAGCGTCCAGATCGTCTCTCTTCAGATACTCGCGCGCGTCGTTCTTGACGATCGATCCGTCCTTTTTCCACAGCAGATTCTTTATATCCTTTACCGCTTTTCCTTCAGCCAGTTCAGCAACCGGATGATCGAATTCACCGCACACCCCATATATGTCATGTTTACTTTTACGAAGAGTCTCTTCGGGGGTTATCGAGAAATAGGGCCCCGTCAAAACCGCGGTAGAGCGATGCGTGTCAAGAAGTGCATCCGTGAATTCAATATCATTTTCTTCGCTCTTGGAACCCGTATACACCACAAGAAGATCCGGCTTGAGCTCGATATAACGATTCTTTACCTCTTCATGGCTCATGCCGTAGGCAGGCGCATCAATAATGGTCACCGAATGCCCCTTCTTTTCCAACCAACATCCGCAGTACCCCAGCAATATAGGGAACCACTGCGACGCCGATAAAGAGACAAAGTCGCAGCGCGCATTTCTCATGTATTCAGGAAGATACGGCGGACTTAAGAGTACTACGTTCATTTCGTCGCCTCGATTGAGAATAGCGGAGCAAAGCCTCTAGCAAATTCGCGGTTCCCAAAAAAAGCATTTGAGACCGGGTTCAGACCGAACCAATGATACCTTCGTCTAATATCGGAAAATCCGGCTTCATTAAGCGTTCTTATAACGCCATCGACATTAACACCTTTTGAATGAACTTCAGACAAGTTATACAGCTCCTCAGTCAAGCCGCTTGATAACTTTGAGTATCTTTTTGCGGCATTATGAAGCGACCGATAGAGCTTGATGAGGCCGTAAAACCGCCCGGCAAATACCTTGTCCATATCATGGTCTATGTAGAGGACCCCTCCTTTTTTAAGGATCCGGTATGTTTCTTTGAGCAGACCAGTATGATCATAGATATGGTGCAGAACGGCAAAGCAGACCGCTACATTGACCGAACCATTTTTAAGCGGAAGCGCCGCGCAATCACCGCAGATACCGTTTCCCGTCTTCATACGCTTCAGGATCTCAAGGGCAATATCGATCCCGTACAAGCCGCTAAAATATTTCTTTCCGCTCTTTAAAATAATGCCTGTTCCGCAGCCAATATCGAGTAATGTACCGCTTCCCGCGGCCCGACTCAACCTTTGTAAGGTTCGATCGATCCACCGGTCAAGCGATCCTGTCCTGCGTCCGTCCGCCTGCTCATAAATGTCGGCCGCGGTATTATAGAATTCTTTGTTGGCCTCCCGGACCCTGCTGCCAAGATCACGGTCATCTACCATAATCCGTTCGCCTTATAGAAGGAGATCGCCTTCAAAACCGCCTGCTCAATATTCACTTTTGGGTCCCACCCAAGCTCAGCTCGGGCCTTTTTTGAGCTATAATACTTATACCCAAAAAGTTCTTTAACGATCTGCGATGAGATGAAGATAGAATCTTTCTTGAACAATTCGATACATGATGCCGTCAATACCGCCGGCATCTTCAATAACCGCGGTATTCGCTTCGAAACAAACCTTGCTCCGGATACCTTAGCTATCCTGTTGATAAGATCGATAAATTCAAGCTTCTCATTCGCGAAAATATAGCGTTCTCCCGGAGCTCCGTCCCGAGAAAGCAGAATGAGTCCATCGATGAGATCATCAACCGATACGACGCTTGTTCCTCCGGGAGGAGCGTATTTCATGGAGCTATTGTAAACAGCCTTTATAAGCGTCCCGGAATTGAGTCGAAGGTCGCCCTGGCCGTATACCGTACAGGGATTGGCAATAACGGCATCGTGCCCTTTCGCGCAATACTCAAGCACGATCTCTTCGGCGAGTTTTTTTGTGTACGCGTAAACGTTCCGGGGCCGCAGGGGAGGCAGGGATTTTTCGTCGCGATCCTCCCTTCTTTTACCCGAAAAACCAAAAACGGCGCACGCGCTTACAAAGACAACTCTCTTGATTCCGCTTCTCGAAGCGGAATCGATCACGTTTCTTGTTCCTTCAACATTTGTTTGATAGATCGATTTATATTCATGCCTGTTAAATGAGATCTTTGCCGCACAATGGTACAGAAGATCACATCCTCGCATGCCTTTTTCAAGAGAATCCATTTCCGTAATATCGCCGATAACTCTGCTTATAGGAATATTGTCGAGAAAAGGATGCGTCGAGCCCTTCCGCGACAGCGCGACAACTTTATGACCCTTTTCAGCAAGCTTTTTCGTCAAGCTGGACCCGATAAATCCTGAAGCGCCGGTTATAAATATTTGCATCTCGATGATTAAAATACCTTATTGTGCGATACCGGCAATTGATCGCTTTCGTACACCTTTGGGAGAATCTCATCCATAAACTGACCTCTTTCACATGCAATGCATTTTTTGTAATACTTGTCGAAGTAGCGGTTCCGTAAAGCCCTCTCCCGAATCACCCCGAGCGATTCCTCTTTCACGTTTCCGAATGAAATATGGATAAAAGGACACGGCATTACGTCTCCGTACGGAGTAATATACAAGATCTCTTTTACCGCCCCGCATCCATAATGTACATAGTTCGCTTCAAAATCTGTCCGCACATGTGAAAATTTCGCCAGTAACCCCCGAAGGTATTTTCTGTCGTCATCATCAAGCAAAACTTCTTCTTTTTTAGACCATCTTCCGAGAGGAGAAGCAAGAGCCACAAATAAGAGTACGTTCATCTGTTTCGTAAGCTCTATCAGCTCAAGAAATCCTCGCGAGCGGATCGATTGGTGGGATACCGTAGAGCCGATAGTGACGTTCATTCCATGCTTGATCGCAAGCCTGGCGGCGTTCAGCGCCTTTTCAAAAGCACCGGGCATCTTCCTAAAAGAATCATGCTCTTGGGCGATCCCGCTGTCAAGGCTGATCGTCAAAATATCAACGCCCGATCCTTTCAGCTCCTTTACGCGCGCTTCATTAAGGAGCGTACCATTCGTGGTCACCGATATCAGGTTTTTGCACGGCGAGGCCGCCTTAATAAACTCGGAAAGTTTCGGCAGCATGGTTGGCTCCCCTCCTTGAAAAGAGAAGTTCACCGCCCCCAACCGCATTGCCTCATTGGCGACTCTCCTGAAATCATCCGAAGTAATAACTCGACGGGCGTTATCCTCTAAAGTAGTCGCAAAACAATGTTCACATCGAAGATTACAGCGATAGTCTACGGCAAAATCGACATACCGCAATGGCTTCAGTCCTAAAATGAATATCTTTAAAAAGTTGCCGACCAGGCGGGCTATGAGAAGAGGCTTG
>JBDRSA010000083.1:0-3530 GCA_043825275.1 Candidatus Omnitrophota bacterium | reverse complement strand
CCTTCGATTTTACAAACTTTCGTGAAAAATTCATGCGGCATCTGGATAAGGATACCGGCGCCGTCTCCGGTCTCCGAATCCGAACCGGTCGATCCGCGGTGCGAAAGACGCCGCAAAACCTTAAGCCCTTGATGGACGATCTCATTTGAGGACGCGCCCTTGATATTGCAGACGAACCCAACACCGCATGAATCGTGCTCAAACTGCGGGTCGTAGAGCCCCTGCTTTTCGGGAAAACGGTTACGAATTATCATTTTTTATGTCTCAAACTGAATTATACAGCGTTCCGGGCTCATCTCACAACAAATAATTCTCCGGATCACTAAAGGCCTTGGCGATCAATTTCAGGTTAACATGACCGTTGTAATAGCGCGTGGTTCCCTCCGGCGATCGATTCATCCATCTTCCGCCGTCCAGATAACTCTTCTTGTCATTCCGCGTAAGCGGAAATCATTAAAGAATATTCCGTGTAGAAAACCACTGAAAATAAAACTGGCGTTCAATTCTTTGAACGCCTCTGTCGATGCACAAACAATGTGCAATTTCAAAATTAGTTTATCACTCAATCGAGTTCTTATCAAGAACTTTTCTCTACCCCGAACCAGTCCTGAACCAGCCCCAAACCAGAGCAAAGCTCGGTATAGGGCTGGTTCAGGGCCCGCAATGACGAAGAACGACGTCCCGTCATATGTTCAATAGTGAACGGTACCGACTTTCAATTTTAGATGTCGGCGCATGTTGCTCATCAAAACGGCAAGCGCGATCGAATTGAATTTCGCCTCGGCGTTATCAGCCCGCGAGGTAAGAACAACCGGCGCCGACGCGCCGACGACAACGCCGGCTATCTTTCCTTTGGCGAAATAGACGAAACTCTTCGCCAACATATTCCCCGCTTCGATAGTCGGCACAATAAGCACATCCGCTCTTCCCGCGACATCCCCTTTTATGTTCTTATGCTTCGCGGCGAATTCATTCACCGCGTTATCGAGCGCGAACGGCCCTTCGATACAACAATCCGGCGAGAACTGCCCCCGCGTGTTCATCTTGTAGAACGCCGCCGCGTCAACCGTCGCCGGCATCGCCGGGTTGACCAATTCTACCGCAGCCAGGACCGCGACACGCGGACGCTTGATCTGGAGGATCTCCGCCAGATAGAGCGCGTTCAGGATGATCATCGCTTTGTGATCGAACGTAGGCGCGATATTCATCGCCCCGTCTGAGACAAGGATCAGCTTATCTTCCCGCTGAAGCACAAAAACATGGCTCATAAAACTTCCTGACCTTAACCCGTATTCTTTATTAATGACCGCCCGCAGGAAATCGTCCGAATGGATAAGTCCTTTCATCAGGATATCCGCTATTCCATTGCGGACCGAACGCGTCGCTTCTTCGGCGGAGATTATCTCGTTCGGCGTATCACGGATCGTCATATCCTTTAATGACACGCCGCACTGCTTTGCCATCTTCTTTATCTCATTCTTTCTCCCAAAAAGGATCGCCTGAGCAACGTTCGTCTTCCGCGCCTTCGCGAGCGCCTTCAGCACTGTCGCGTCAGCCGCCTCGACGACCGCGAGCGTTTTCACCGGGAAATTCTGGGTTTTCTGTACAACTTCTTTGAATGTTTTCATGAAGATATCCTCTCTGCAGGCATCGCGCGTATCGCCGCGTCGTGACCGCCACTATTTTCTTTTCAGAGAGAATTATACTCTGTTTCGCGGGGTTTATCAATACAATTACCCGCTCGTCAAGAATTCCGCAATCTTTTGAGATTTAATTTGAAGGATCTTGGATATGTTTAGAGTTTATTAAATTTTGTTAAGGTAGGTTTGGTAGATATTTTAAACGGCGAAAATATTTTCTGCGCGCTATCTAAAAAAGAGAGGTATTCATCCAGAGAGGTTTTAACCGTTTTATTTTCTTGCCCTATCCGGAAAAATTTCTTTCGCTGTTTGCTTTTAGCGTCCTTAAGCATCTCTATTCTTTCTTCTTTACTAAGCATTCTTTATTTCCTGTATCACATCATCCAGTTCTTTTTCCCTATCAAATAGTGAAAAATATTCTCTAACAAGCTTTAGGTCAAGCTTTGGGTAATTGTTTTCCAAAAGCATCATTATATCAGCCATGTCTTGGCGCAGGCGCTTTGGGTTATTTGAACTTGCCTGAACTTTAAGACCGATCTGGTCCTCTACGTTTAAGACCTTTATTTTAAATTTTCCACTAAGCACAGGCTCTTCTTTTGCTCTCTGTAACATTGCCAGAGTATATTTTCTGCGGGCCAGAAGAAAATCGACTCTTCCCAGTTCGAAGTTTTTACTCGTGAAATTCAGCACGTCTTCACTTTCATATAGCAATTCATAGCGATATTTAATCATTAACTTTTTTATCTTTGGAGAGTCCCCGCTTAAAACAAGCAGATCGATATCCCGCGTTGTTCTCGTTACGCCCGCGGCTTGAAGGGCAAATCCCCCCATAAGCGCGAAATCTATCTTTTCACGCGTAAGATTTTCTATTAAGAATTTGAATACCAACGCGAAGTTCATGTTTATAGTATACCTCATCTTCGAAGGGAAACAAATATGATTTCGCGCAGGGTGGTACCTTGAGGGATGTCCCCGCCAACTTATTCTCAGACATCTCCAAGTCGCCGTTTAGGATCGCGAAGCCAAAGAATGTCTGGCTTTTTTGATCGAATTCTGCGGCATACCAATCACAGCTCCCAAGAAAATAGTGATGATAGATCACTTTTTCCCTTAGGGGTACGTTCTCGGTTGAGTAGAATACTGGCACCTTCGATAGTTCTTCATTATTCGGCTTGTTCCACATAATTCTCCTCCTTTCACTCTTGTCCGAAATGACATCCGGAACAGTCACTGTTATTACCCTCGCGTTGACAAGTCGTGCAGATTCTTACCCTGTCCGTACTCCTCAGGCCCGTAGTTAAGAGCTCGTCCATGACATCGGTCATGGGTTTGTGGTAAGCCCTTTTGATACGGTAAAGAGCGCGAACAGTAACCTCTTTCATCGCAGGCTGGTACATACAATCACCTCCTTTCAAAAAAGATTTAAGAAGTAGGCATAAAAAATCCTTGCTAGCATTAGCTCGACGCTAACAAGGATTTATATAGAAGGGGTGGGGCACGAAACGAAGAACTATTAGAATGTTATATTACGCTAGAATCCGTAGGAATTTTCTTTACGGAAAGAAGGCTGAGGCCAATAGCTATGATAAAAGATAAGCACGAGCAAGTGATGAAATTAAGCGAGCTCGCAAGAGATATGAACTTTAAGCTTAAGAATAATCTGGATTAATGATCGATAAGATAGTGCCTGAAAGGCTTTATTCCTCGAGATACTTCATTATTTCCTTATAACCCTACCCGCATACTTAATGCCTTTCTTCATAACTACAATAGGGAAAGAGATTACCTGAAATAAACCCGCACCGGAAGAAAGACTTCTTATCGGTCTTTTGATGATATTCATAAACTCAGCGCGGACAATTTCATCATCTATTTCCCCCTGTTCTTCAA
>JBDRSA010000082.1:0-5443 GCA_043825275.1 Candidatus Omnitrophota bacterium | reverse complement strand
TTCACCATCGCGAAATTATGGCGATGGCCGCTCCTGATCGCGACGACATGCGCGCGCAACCGGTATCCCGTCAAATAAAGGTCGCCGAGAAGATCGAGCATCTTGTGGCGAACCGGCTCATCGGGAAACCGCAACGTATTGTTGATCGGGCCATTCTTGCCCATAACGAGCGTATTCTCGTAATTCGCGCCCTTGCCGAACCCCTGTTCAAGGAGCGTGATTGCCTCTTTCTTGAGGCAGAAGGTCCGCGCCGGGGCGATCTCGTTCTCAAAAACACTCTCATCGATCTCAAGCGACAGATACTGCGTACCGATCGATGGGTCCTTATACGAGATCATGCATGAAAGCTTCAGCCCGAAATACGGGAACGCGGCAAGAAGAGTCTCGCCAACCTGGTGCCACACGGGCGACTCCAGAATTATCTCTTTCTTCGGCGCGTCCTGTTCGGTATACCCGGCGTTCTTAAGCGCGTCAAAATACCCTTGCGCGCTTCCGTCGAGGCCCGGTAATTCCTCTCCGTTGAGCTCAATAACGATGTTGTCGATCGAAAGCGCCGAAAGCGCCGCCATCAGATGCTCGACAGTCTGCACTTGCGCCCCTTCAAAACCGACGGTAGAACGGCGGTCTTTCGCGAAATCGTCAAAATTGAACGACTGAATATGGATACAAGGTTTATTCGGCAGGTCATTCCTGATAAAATTGATGCCGCTGTCGGCGGGCGCCTCTTGTAAGGTAAGCGACGCCTTGTTCCCCGTCTGCAGCCCGGTACCGGTTACTGTCACCGGACCGCGAAGCGTCCTCTGTTTTTGTACACCATTCATTTCGTCCTTTTGCATTCTATTCTTGCCGTCACTACGTCGTCATTGCGGGGAATCCCCTCTCCCCTTTGGGGAGAGAAGGAAAAACGAAGCAAAGACATTTTGCGGCATCTGCCATCTTCTTTTCCTCAAATACCAGATCCTGAACAACGTTAAGCTGTTGTTCAGGATCTGATAGCTTGAATTAATGACGTCGATTACTTGTTCAGCCGTTTCAGAACTTCATCGGTGATATCGTATTGCTCGTTCCCATACAGAAGCATTCTTGAGTTCAAGACTACGTCATAATCGCTCTCTTTCGCGTAGCCTTCGACGATCTTCTGGATATCGGCGAGGATCTCGGTGATCTTATCATTGCGCTCTTTGACAAGCTCTCCCTGGGTCTCACGGTTAAATTCCCTGAGCGAGCGGATCTTCTCGTCGATGATCGGCTGCTTCGCCGAGCGGGCTTCTTCACTCAAAAGAGCGGTCTCATCCTGCAGTTTCCTGATCTCCTCAACCATCTGCCTGCGCTCTTCCTCCTTCGCCTTCCCTTTCTTTTCCAGCGACTTGTCAAAGTCGACGGTCTTTCCGTACTGATCGAAGACCTTTGCCAGGTCTACAAAACCGATCTTAATTCCGCCTTCGGCATAGCCGGGCTGTGAAAAAAAGAGGGCCCCCGCAATAAGCATTACAAGCACCGCGGTAAAACTTTTCCGCGCCATACATCCTCCTTTGGTTTTTGATTTAATGTTTCCGGCCGCAAGACGAAATCAGTTTCCAGCTACCAGTCGCCGGTTGCCAGTGGTAAGAATACCTACGGGCAAACCCAACTGGACACTGGTACCTGGCAACTGACAACTAATCTAGAACCCGTGACTAATACTGAAGTAGAACTGCGCTTCTTTCTTATCGCCGTAGTTTTCCGACAGCGGCCACCCATAGTCAAGCTTGACGGGGCCGATCGGCGTCTTTATCCGGACGCCCACGCCGGTACCTGAACGCAGGTTTCCGTCGCCGAAATCCTCCAGCCGACGCCAGACATTGCCTGAATCAAAGAAGACCGCGCCTTTTAGAATATCCTGGAAGATCGGAACGACCGCCTCGACATTACCCACCAGAAGCGCCTCGCCGCCGACCGGGGCGTTATTCCCGGGATCGCGGGGACTGACCCTCCGTTCGTCGTACCCCCGGATCGTATTCGCGCCGCCGGCGTAGAACCGCTCATACACCGGAACTTCCGGCGAATCACCGTAACTGTCGGCAATCCCCGCGCGAGCCTTGAACTCTACCACGACCCAGCTGACCGGCGACAGGTAATACTTACCGGTGAGCATTGATTTATAAAAATCCTTATCTCCTCCTAAAATACCGCCGACAGGTTCGATCGAACTGCTTAGAAAAATTCCGCGGGAAGGATCGAACTTGTTGTTCCGGGTATCGTAGGTCAGCTGGAAAAGAACGCTCGAGATCCAGTTCTCCCCCTCCTCGAGCTTCAGGTCCTGTGAGGCTTCGGAATCGACATCCGATATGTCGACATGCTCAAGCCGGTACATAAGATCTCCTCTGAAGGTGTCGGTAAATTCCCTCCCCAGCCTGAGATCCCCTCCGGTCCTCACTTCCTCAAAAATATATCCTCTCCGCTTACTATGGGTATTCTGGTAAATATCGAATCCGAACGAGTACGGGTACCCGAACATCCACGGCTCGGTCCAACTCAAGAGGTAATCGCGCCGCACCGTTCCAAGTTCGGTTTTTATCGTCAGGTCCTGGCCGGCGCCCATAAACGACGGAAAGTTCGTGATATCGAAATTCCGCTGCCTGACCTCGACAAATCCGATGAATTCATCGATCGAGCTATAACCGGCGCCGAAACTGAACTCCCCGGTCTTGGTCTCTTTGACTGTAACGATCAGGTCGTGCTTGTTGGGAACTCCGGTCGGCACATTGTCAAACGACACATCCTCGAAGAATCCGAGGTTATAGAGCCGCTCTTTGGAGCGCCGTATTTTGTCGCCGTCGAACTTGTCTCCAGGATAGATCCTCAGCTCCCGCCTGATGACGATGTCCTTCGTCTTTAAGTTACCCTGGACTTCAACCTTCCTGACATAGACGATCTCATTACTTTCGATCGTGTAGGTAACATCGATATTACCGGTCAGCGGGTTCAGGTTCCGCGCCGCTTCAACCTGAGCGTTCATGTAGCCGTGCCTGTAATAGAACCATTCGGTGTTATGGATATCCCTGCGGAGCCCGCGGTTGCTGAAAACGGAATCGGATCTCATCTCCAGGGCCTTGCGAATGTCATCCTCGGGGAACGCCGTATTTCCCGTGATCCGAACATCGCCGACACGGTACTGCTTTCCTTCCGTTATGGAGATAACGATGTTGAGCGTGTTGCCATCATCGGAATACTCAAGCATCGGAACGATCTCAACGTCGAGAAAGCCGAGATCGTGATAGTAGCTCTTGGTCTTTTCCAGGTCCTCCGCAAAAACATCGTCCTCGAACGCGCCCTTGTTGAAGAACCATGCCGGCTTCGTCGCTAAGAGCTTACGTATCCTGTTCTCCCGGATCTCCAGGGCGCCTTCGATGGTGATCTTTGATATCTTTACTCTGGTCTTTTCGGTGATCAAAATGTAGATCTTCGCCTTGTTCGTCTCTTTGTCGATATCGAGATGGTGTCGAAGCTGCGCGAGATGGTACCCCTTCTTCTCGTAGAGCCGCTTGATCGTGGTGATATCCTGCGCGAGCAGCGAGTAACTCAGGACGTCACCCACCTTCGACTTAATAGCCGACCGGAGACGAGCGGCGCTGATCACCTTGTTGCCGTCAAAAATAACCTCATCAATGATCGGCTTTTCCTCGACGGTAATGACGACCTTGACGCCGTCCGGCACATCTTCCACGCCGATCGTAACGTCGGTAAAATAGTCCGTCGCGTACAACCGCTTCAGATCCTCGCTCAACTGCTCCTGGCTGAATTGCCCCAGCGGTTGGCTCTTGATCTTCGAAAGGACTGTCTCTTTACTCAGCGCCTTATTGTTGCTGACCTCGATCGAGACGATCGTCTTACCGGTGCGGTTATCCGCGGCTGCCGCCTGATGGACAGCGCCAGCTACCGACAGGATCAGTACTATCGTTAGGGAAAATAACGCGATTATTTTTTTCATATACTTTCCATCCCCAGGTTCACGAATTCCTCCCGCTCTGACATGCTCTCAAACCGCATAAACTCATTTAAAAAAGCAAGTTTGATAGTGCCGGTTGGGCCGTTCCTTTGTTTGGCAACGATAACCTCGGCGATCCCCCTGTTCTCTTCGGCAGGATTATAATACTCTTCTCTGAGCAAGAGTATAACAAGGTCGGCATCCTGTTCGATCGCTCCCGACTCGCGAAGGTCCGAGAGCATCGGCCGCTTATCGACCCGTTGCTCGACGGCGCGGGAGAGCTGGCTGACCGCGATCAGGGGGACCTTCAGCTCTCGGGCGAGCGCTTTCAATCCCCGCGAGATCTCCGAGATCTCCTGCTGTCTGCTCTCCGAGCGCGACGGCCCCTGCATCAACTGCAAGTAGTCGATAATGATGAATTGAATGTCGTATTGCGCTTTCATGCGGCGCGCCTTCGCCCGAAGTTCAAGCACCGACGCACTCGGAGAATCGTCGATATAGATAGGCGCTTCCGATAACCGGCCTGCCGCCGAAACAAGGCGCGGCCAATCGGATTGAGAGAGAAAGCCGGTCCGTACCTTGTGAGCATTCACCCTCGCGTGCGAGCAAAGCATCCTCTGGACCAACTGCTCCTTTGACATTTCAAGACTGAATATAGCCGTCGGGATCTTTCTGACCACGCCGGCGTGTTCGGCGATGGAACCGACGAACGCGCTCTTTCCCATCGACGGACGGCCCGCGACAACGATCAAGTCGGACGCCTGGAGCCCGGCGGTCATAACGTCCAGCTTCTGGAACCCGGTCGGGATCCCGGTGACGTTCTCTTTGCGCTGATAGAGGCCGTCGATCATGTCGATCGACCCTTTCAGGATATCTTTCAGCGCCACGAATTTACCCTCGATCTTCTTCGCGGTGATGTCGAAGATCAGCTGCTCCGCACGGTCCAGAAGATCGTCTACTTTTATCGTCGGATCATAACTCTCCTGAACGACCTGGGTGGCGGTATTGATAAGGCTGCGGAGGATGTATTTCTCTTTGATGATCCTCGCGTAGTATTCAACATTCGCGGCCGTCGGAACGCTGGCGGTGATACTCGTAATATATGCCGGCCCCCCGATCTCTTCCAGAAAGGTCTCCGCCTTCAGCTTTTCGATCAGCGTTATAATATCAACGGCTTTGTTCTGATCGTACAGGCTTACAATGCAGTCGAATATCTTTTTGTGGGCGCTCTTGTAGAATACCGACGAGCCGATCAGCTCGATAGCCTGGGAAATGGCGTTCCGGTCCAAAAGCAGCGATCCTAAAACAGCGACCTCTGCTTCTATGTTCTGGGGCGGGATCTTTTCGATCAGTTTTTTTGTATCCTGCGGCATTGTTCGGTTCGTTGTTCCCGATTTACAGGTATATTTTTTTAGTTCGCCGGCTCGTGAGCCAAAAATCGCGAGGCAATCTCGTCCAAACCCGTCATTGCGAGCG
>JBDRSA010000081.1:0-4845 GCA_043825275.1 Candidatus Omnitrophota bacterium | reverse complement strand
CCCGGGCAAGCTGCAGCCGGCTGAAGAGCGCGGCCTGTGTGGTTGACCCGTTGATCTCCATAAGCTCCTGTTTCGCGCCGGCAAGATCCCCGGCGCCGATATAGGCGAGCGCGAGATTGGTCCGCGCCTCTTCCCACGAAGGCCGCATCGAGACCACCTTCTGGAACTTCGCGACGGCTTCCTCGTAATCTTTTCGGGAGAGGTGGAGCCACCCCATCAGAAAATTGGCCTGCGCCTGGTCAGGGTCTCTGTCTAAAACCACCTCGAGTTCCGCGGGAACCTTGTCGAATTCGCCCTGCTCCATAAAAAGCTGCGCCAATTGTAAACGGGCCGCGGGAAGCTCAGGCTCCTTCTCGATGACCTTCCGCACTTCCTGGATAGACTCGTCGAGCTTTCCCTCTTGCTTGAGGATCTGGCTCATAAATAGCCGCGCCTGGGTATCGTCCTTCGATTTTCTGAAAAGCTCCTGGGAATGCCTTCGGGCCTCCTCAATTTTCCCCTGTCTGAGAAGGAGCGCGCCTAAAACGACACGGGCCTGTTCGAGATCCGGGTCGATCTTCAGCGCGCGCTTCAGATCATCGATCGCCTCGTCGATCTTGCCCTCGGCAAGACGAAGCTTTGCCCGGAACTCATACGCCGGCGCGTAATTAGGATCGGCTTTGACCGCCTTCTCAAAGCTCTCGATCGGGTGCCGCCTTTGCATAAGCGCGAGCAGGCTCTCCCCTTCTTTGACATACCCCTCGGCAAAATCGGGTTTTGCCTGCGTCGCCTGCCCGAAATAGAAGATCGCTTTTTCAAGCTCGCCCTTTTCCTGGTAGATCAAACCGAGCTGATAGTTCGCTTCGTATGAACGCGGGTTCGCGTCAAGCGCCCGGTGAAACGCCGCGGCGGCCTCATCGTGCTTTCCCTCTTTAAGATACAGCGCGCCCTGTTCATAGCTGTTTGCCGCCCCGGCGAGGTCAGCGGCTTCTTTCCCGCCGCCGCATCCGGCAACGAATAATACCAAGAAGACGATCACAAAAAAGTTATTTTTTCTCATGTGCATCCGCATTACGCCATAGACACCGACGGAAAGCGTATTTTGATATTCACTACGCCATTTTGTCATTGCGAGGGAGCGAAGCGACCGAAGCAATCTCAAAAACGAGATTGCTTCGTCGTCCCGCTTCCGCGGGACTCCTCGCAATGACGTGCGCTTTGGACAGCGATGATTTCTCTTCATGCTCTTTGACCTCTCTGTTAGGGTAGTCGCTAAGGTACCTCTTTCTGAATAAGGGGGAAGATAAGCCCGGCAAACTCTTTCGCGTCTTGTTCCGCCTCTTCCAGCTTGTCGGCGGTAGTCTCCGTAAATATCTGTATCAGCGTCCCGCTCGAACTGCCGCTCTTTATCCGGTCGAGAATGAGATCGAGCTGCTGCCTGAGATAACTCGGCGTCGCGCGATTTCTGCTCTTGAACCAGTAGAGCGAAACGCGCCATCCGGACCCTTTGCGGAGTAATATCTTTGTCGCCGGTACACGCCTTGGGCCCTGATAGGCCGTATTAAAATCGGCCCTTCCTTTCGACTCGAGCTCCCAGCCGCTTCCCATATGACAATAATCCGGCGGATAGAAGGTCCTGAATGAATTGCGGCTGTGCGTAATGTTCAAAACAACGGCGTCTTTCCCGTTTTTTACGTACACCCTGCTTATCGTATCCCGGGTGCCCAGCGTCTCTTTGACCCAGTCGGGTACCGAAAGGCTGGTCCCTTTCCAGCGGCCGACCTGGATCGGTATGCGGTCGGCGTAAAGGTTCTCGTCCCGATTGGACACTCCGCGGATCCCGCAGAGTACGGTGCCGAGCGCCCCTACCAGCACGATGCCGATGAGTTTCCAAAATCTGACGCGCAAATTCGGCTCCCTTATATTCTCTTATCTAGTGCTCTGTTAAACTATAAATTCTTGAACTTGCGTTTTTATCTTTTGTCGCAGTAGAATTTCCAGTCGTTTTTTAACACAGCTTTGGATCTTATATTCGGGTATTTTTTTCGCCCATTTCCTCGCTTTTCCGAAATCGAATGATCGAGAAAAGCGCAATTCCGGGAAATGCCCGAATTGCTTTTTTTTGCGCGTCGATAGATAGAGGCTGTCTACAAGCGCCTTTTCCGGCTCGGCTACCAAAAAACTTCCTGTGCCTTTGTACCAAATAAACCCGTCAAAAAATGAAGGCTGCAGTTGGTGGAAGCGATATACCCCTATCGTTGTACGGATAGTCTTTGTGTGGGACGTCGTGGCAAGGGTTATTGTCCGGGGTATCTGCTCGATAATACCGTGTAAATGCAGCGCGCTTATAAAAGATACATACGCGCGGTGCCGCGGAAGTAAAAAAGGCGCGATGGTATAAGGGCTCACCTTTTCGTTTCCCGCTTCCATCCAGATGCCGCGGCATATCTTAAAAATCACTTCCTGTTTCTCGAGCGCGTTGAGCGCCTGCGTTGTGTTGGAAGCGGATTTTCCGGACACTGCGCGTAATTCATGCGTTGTAAAGACGGCCCGGCGGAGCTGTTTGATATGCCACAGCATGGATCTTTTAGCCATTTGTCACGCTCAGCTCTTCCAAGAAACGGGCCGTTTTTAATCTGATCTCGTCCCACGCGTCAGGGTTATTATACACGCTCCGGTCCTCGGCGGATAAATAAGAAAGGACCGTATCCTGAAAATTATTAAACGTAATACCGAATACTTTCTCAAGCGCCTCTTTCAGCCTGGAAGATGTTATTTTCAGAGATCCCGTTTTTCTATACTGCGATGATAAGATGTAAAGATCAAAAATATCTCTCGCCTGCGCAACAGCCCGCGTACTCAAGGCGTCTATTTTTTGTCCGACCGCCGCGCTGATGGTGTAATGAGGGATTAATAAAGGCGGCATTTTGTACATCCGCGTTACATCGTCTAAAACAGGCTCCACGGTTATTTCGCCCTTAAAACCTCTTCGAGAGAATTCTATTTTGGTAAAAAGGTCCTCGCCGGAAAACGTGATCAAATGGGCCTTGAATCGCTGGGTAGTCTCTGTCTGTTTTGCTTTCGCGATAGCGGGCGGTATGATCCTTTCTATCCCGAAGGGCTTCAGTGTGTTCTGAAAAGACGGCGCCTCCAACACCCGCATGACCGCGTCCAGAAGAAGATCTTTATGTATGCCGCGGGCATCCAGGTCCATATCTTCGGAATAACGGAAACTTTTAAAGAAGAAGCGCAGGTTCACCCCGCCCTTCACGGCATACGAGCCGCTCTTGACTTTTCTCGAGAACCATCTCAAAAACTCAAGATGAAATATCTCCCTGAGCTGCAATTGATCATACATACAGGCTTCCCGTACACTAATTATGTTTTATAGATTAGTTTTATCTAAGTTTCTATTCATTATAATTTTACCACATTTTAGCGTTGCTGTCCAAATTAGCTGTCTTCGCGAGCCCTGAACCAGAACGTGTTCGGTTCAGGGTAAACTCCGCGAAGCAATCCCGCTTTTTATTAATTCTGACTGAGTTTGCTTCGTCATCCCGCTTCGCGGGATTCCTCGCAAAGACACAGACTCCGCTATGCGGGATTTGTTCATGGGTAGTTGCTTTAAAATACGCGGTTTCATACGCTGTCTTTATTTCCCGTAACGGAGGCTTTCTCCGGGGAGCTTCGCCACAATACCGTGTACGACCGATAAAAGTATGAGCGCGACCACAAAGATAAAAAACCCCGCCAAATAGTGAGCGGCCCCCTCAACCGCTTCGATCCCCCACCGCCACCCGATCAATCCGAGTGTTACGATCCTGACCACATTCGCGATAACGGCAACCGGGACAGAGGCCGCGAAGATGATCCATCTCTTTATCGGGGAGAGCTCGGCAAGGTACGCGTACAGAGCGCCGAGGGCTATCAGCGCGGTCAAATACTTAAGCCCGCTGCAGACATCCCCGACGATCAACGTTCCGGTCGGAATATGCAGAAAGCTCCCCTCCTCGACAATCCGCATACCGCACCATTTCATTAGTACCGCCGCCCAATGAGCCGCGAGAAGCTTGAGTTTAAGGCTGATCTCCCTGATCATCACGATGGGCACCGGAATCATGAAGAAAAGATACGCGACCGCAAAGAGGCATCGTCTCGCCGCTTCTTTGCCGAAAAGATACAGTATGAGCCCCATCAACAGTATCGGCAGGGACAGCCCGGAAACAAAATTCACTTTAATAAGCCTTGAGGCGATGTGCAGAAAAACGGCCGCGATCGATATCCATAAACCTAACGAAGACGCCCCCGGCCTGATCCCGCCAAGCCGCGGCTTAAGCCGCAGAAAGAGAAATGCCGCGACGAAAGGTATCATGATGATGTGGCCGTAGTTGGAGTTCGGCTCTATCCATCTCCTGTAGAGCCAATACAAGGTGGGATAATACATGCCCAACGATAGCGCGAGGAGCGCGATGACTTCAAGCTTACAGTCTCTTATCGTTTGTGAGATCGTTGTAGGATGCGTTAGGGGCAAAGGAATACCCTCTTTGCAGAAAAGAATACCATATATCCAAAGGTATTGCAATGAGATTTACCGACGATGGACTTCCCGCGCCGGTAGCAGAGATTTAAACCTCCTCCACCGGCGGCGCGTATTATTAAAATAATTGGCACGCTGGACAACGGTGATTCACACTACAACTACTGCTCTGTCACATTAATTATAGATACTAGTACATTGTAAAATTAGTTATTGATAGTTAGCAGCTTTCATGGTATAATCTTCTTAAAAAGGAGGTAATACCATGAGCCCAAAAAAGCATCGTATTAAGCTGAAAGAACAAGAGCGACAGTATTTGCAAAAGATCG
>JBDRSA010000080.1:0-16408 GCA_043825275.1 Candidatus Omnitrophota bacterium | reverse complement strand
GGCAGGCAACCTCAGTCAGAATTACCTCAAAGGAGCCTCTAACTCACCCGCAATTTTTTGATGGCCAACACTTGAGATCCTCCCAACAGCAAGTTTTCATCATTGACCGATACCGAATTGGATTCACAAATATCTGTTATTCATGTATAATTATTCGTAATGATTCGACAAAAAATAGCCCTAATGCTATTCGGCGTCTGCATGGCTCTCCTTGTGCTTGAGATCGGGCTTCGGATCGCCGGAAGCCTCTATGTTGTTACTCAGCAACACAAAAACACGCGCTCCTTGCAGCAAAACGCTGCCTTTCGCATCTTGTGTCTTGGCGAATCAACAACTGCCGGAGGGGCCAACGCATATCCTGCCTTACTCGAAAAGATCCTCAATACCCGAGAGCCCGGAACGAATTTTAAGGTTATTAACGCGGGAGTGCCGGCTGTTGATATTTCCTACATCGATGAACATTTAGAGTCAAACATCAGGAAATACTCTCCTAACATGATCATTATAATAGCTGGGATCAACAACGAGGGGAGGCTGACCAAGGTTTATGGCAATACTAAGCTTGAGCGCATCATTAAGTCTTTGAGGATCTATAAAATTCTGCGCCTTCTAAGAAACAGGGTCGTTTATTTGATAAAGTCCAGGGCCCCCGTCCCAAAGCCGAAAAAAGGGTGGCAATATTTTGAGGAAGGAAAAGAGCTTTACTTTCAAAATAAAGCCGCTCAGGCGGTGGACGCACTAAAGAAAGTTGTCAAAAAAAATCCTCGGTCCGCATATTTTCGTTCCTTCTTAGGGCAATGTTATTTGGCAATGAACGATTTCGGTCAAGCAGAGTCCCACTTCAGAAAAGCGCTAGAACTAAACCCAAGATCCTCATTCTCGTGCCTTCACCTCGGCCAGCTGCTTGAGCAGCAGGGTAGGCTCAGCGAAGCTGAAAGCCTCTACAAGGAATGGGTAAAGGCAAACCCGGCAGATGGTTTTACCCTTGCCGAGCTTGGAGCGCTCTACATATTTCGCGGGGCGCACAATGATGCCGAAATACTCCTTAGATCAGGGATCACGACTGAAAATATTCGGGCGTACGGAATACTCGCCAGCATAGCCGGTGAGCTGAAAAATAGCGAACTTGAGAAAAAATTCCATTCAAAAGCAAGAGACCTTGCGCTCAAAAAGTACAATGCTGAGGCTTTTATCGAATATCGCGGGATCGCCGAGCGGGTACTTGCGAAAGGGATACGCCTTATTTGTGCTCAGTATCCGGTTCGTAGCGTTGACCCGCTAAAAAAGATGCTCGACGGAATACCAGGCATCGTTTTTGTAAGCAATGAAGATGTGTTCAAAGAAGCTTTGAGAAATTCCTCGCGTACTGAGTATTTTGTCGATCTCTTCGCGGGAGACTTTGGGCATTGCACACAAAAAGGAAATGAGCTATTAGCTGAAAACATTGCCGACTCGATCCTGGATGGGCGCCTTGCCGACTGACCTCACCCGCGCAAGGAAAGAGATCGACATTTAAATATATTCCAAAATAAATGATTATCATGTATAATCATTTAACGATACAGAAAGGACTTCATGGAAAAGAACGCGCACAAGAAGCTATTCGGCACCGACGGTATCCGGGGAACTCCCGGCGAGTACCCGTTGACCGATGAAATGATATTCCGGATCGGTTCCGGGGTCGCGCACCATCTCAGAAAGATCCAGAAAGAGAACGTCAAACAAAAGATCGTCATAGGAAAAGACACCAGGGCAACAAGCAGTCATCTCGAAGGAATACTCGCCACAACGATCACCGTTCACAATATCGAGGCCCTTGGAGCCGGTTTTATTACAACGCCGGGGCTCTCGTTTTTGGTCAAGAAGACCGGCGCCGACATGGGGATCATGATCTCGGCGTCCCACAACCGCGCGCAGGATAACGGCATTAAGCTCTTCGACACGCAGGGCTTCAAACTCTCAGAAGTTGAAGAGGCTGATATCGAGGATATGATCTTCTCGGACGAGGTCCATGCTCCCGATGACATCTCGACATTCCCGAAGCATCAGCCGGCGCCTCTTAAGAGCGCCAGAAAAGATTATGTAAATTTTCTTCTTTCTACGATGGAGGGCTTCGACCTCAAGGGCGTCAAAGTCGCCCTTGACTGCGCCTGCGGCGCCACGTCGCCGTTCGCCAAGCGGGTGCTTAAAGATCTTGGGGCTGCCGTCTTCGCCATCAACGATAAACCGCATGGAGACAATATCAACACCGGCGGCGCGCTCGATCCGGAGGAACTCTGTGATCTCGTATTGACAAAGAAAGCGGATATGGGCCTCGCGCTTGACGGCGATGGCGACCGGGGGATCGTTGTCGATGACAAAGGGAACATCCTTGACGGTGACCGCATCCTCGCGATCGCGGCGCGGTACCTCCTGAAGAAGGGCCGCCTCGCGAAGAAAACGGTCGTCGCGACCGTCATGAGCAATATCGGGCTCAGGCAGGCGATCGCCGAAAGCGGCGGTAAGATCATCTGCACCAAGGTCGGGGATAAATACGTCCTTGAGGAGATCCGTAAGAACGATCTTACGCTGGGCGGGGAACAATCCGGCCATATCATTTTCTACGAGTACCTGCCGACCCCTGACGGGATCGTCACCGGCCTCCAGATGCTCAAGGTCATGAAGAATGACAGGGTCCCGCTCAGCGTACTTGCCGAGTGTATGACGAAGTTCCCGCAGATATTGGTGAATATTCCGGTAACGGAGAAACGGCCGTTCGAGAAGATGCCGTCCGTCTCAAGCAGCCTGAAGCGTTTTAACGACCAGTTAAAGGACGAGGGCCGGATACTGCTCAGGTACTCAGGCACCGAGCAGCTTGCGCGCGTAATGGTAGAGGGCAAAGATAAAGGTTCGATAACGGAAATAGCCAACTCCCTTGCCGATGAGATCAAGAAAGAGATCGGGGCGGGCTGCTGATAAAGCCCGCGGAAATGAGCGGCGCCGGGCGCCGCTCATTGTCGCGCTGGCCGGGCCGACCGCATCCGGAAAATCGACCCTTGCCGGGTGCCTGGCCGAACGGCTTGGGCGCTCAAAAACAGCCGTTATATCCCTCGACCAATACTACAAGAATTGGTCTCATCTTCACAAGAAAAAACGCGATTCGATCAATTTTGACCATCCGGGATCGTTCGATTTTCCTCTGTTTAAAGCCCACCTTCAGGCCCTAAAAAAGGGCCGCTCCATACATGCTCCGCGCTACAGCTACAAAAGCCATCTCAGGACCAAGCGCGGCACTATAGTTGCCCCCAAACAATGGATCATAGTTGAGGGCCTTCTTCTTTTTTATAAAAAACAGCTCAGAGAGCTCTTCGATCTCAAGGTCTACATTGACGTTCTTGACCTCATCGCTTTCTCAAGGCGCGTACGACGCGATCTCTTGTGCCGCGGGGAGAATGTCTTCACTGTCTGCAATAAATACTTCGGCTTCGTTCTCCCCATGCAAAAAAAATATATTGAGCCTCAAAAGAAACACGCCGACATTGTAATAAACGGATGCTTAACGATCGATCATTGCGCAAAAAAAGTACTCGACCGTATCATATCAGCTCCAGAAATAACTCGCCGTCATTGCGAGGAACGCTAGCGACGAAGCAATCTCGTTTTTTAGGTTATTCTGACTGGGAGCACATTCCATTCTTTGAGGGGCTTTTTTTCGCGTTCTTTTGGCCCGTAAGGGGGCCAAAACCGGCCTAGGATACCACAGGATGCCTTTTTCCTGGAATAGTGAAAAAATGGCCGGGGGAGAGGCATCAAAAATACCCCGCTTCCCATGTCGCCCTACCCTCATTTCTATAATCTAACTCATATATGTTTTTTATATTGTCCATTATGGTCGAATAGGCCGCGGAAAGGGGAAAGGAATGCTCAGAGAAAACAGCTTATCCACACGTAAATCACAGATAGACATAACTATATATACTTAAACAGCTTACATCAGCTTTCTCATTATGCTCAAGTTAACATAATATCTATTATCGGACGTTGATGGTCATTAATAAAGGGGCTTTTAAGCCCCTAAATGTTATGTACCGTTATTCTTGATTTCTTCTTAGCGCTCAGTAATAATGCAGTAACTAATATTGGTATCCACCCTAATCTCTGGTCTTATGATGCAGTTTTGGCGGCGTGATATTAAGGATCTTTCCAAGAACCAGCGCTTCCATAATGCGCCTTCTGGCGGCTACAATTATTCGGCTGAATGTTTGCTGAGAGATACCCATTGACAGCGCCGCTTCCTTCTGGCTCAGTCCTTCATAGTCGGATAATCTAAGAGCCTCAAAATCGCTTAATGAAACGTCTACATGGCCCGGACGGCCGACATGGCCTCTGGGGCTAAACTGGCTGGCGAATGGTTTTTTGGTGATATTTCTGGGAATCTTTGGTCGACCGCGGCTTCTTTTTCGTGTATCCATCGGCGTAATAAAAAAAATACTTTTCTCCAATAATATTGGGTATATACTCTATAATATACTCTTTGACTGTGGTATTCTATACGAACTTGCCAGGTTTGTCAAGCGACTATTTTTTATAGTATTTTTTATAGTATTTTCGACCTACCCGATCTTGATATTCCCGCCGCCGATCCTTATGATCTTGCCGTTCACGACGCCGTCCGCGAGTTTCTTTCTTGCCTTTTTAAGGATTCTCCCGAAGGTCTGCCGCGAGATACCCATTAGTCTGCATGCTATTATCTGCGGCATGCCTTTGTGGTCTCCCAACCTGATAGCTTCATACTGATCCACGGTCAATTCGATTTCGTCCGGCCTTCCCGGCTTTCCTCGAGGGCTGAATTGCGCAATTTTTGGACCCCCTTGAATCAGACGAGTTTTCTTTGGCCGGCCTCTCGGTTTCATCTCCCCCCTACCCATTATCTGAACATCCCTGTGCGGCTCATTAAAAACGCCGCCGCTTATCCGCGCGGTAACCCCATGGTTATTATGAGCGTACGCTCATATATAGTATATCCGCCCCGGCCGTTCCTGTCAAGCATATGGCGCCTGTTTTATGGCGGCATCAAAAATAGCGCGCCATCCCAATTGATATTGACAAGTCTCAACGCTTAGTGTATAGTCCGAGTATCGCGATTATTGGGGTACCAAAAGAGGCACTACGGCCGGTGAAGAGTGGAAAAAATTGCTCTGTTGATATTAAAAATTTTTGTATTTTTGTCGCTCATGGCGCTGGTGGTCGGTATCTATCAGCATAACGATCTTAAGAGCCCCTATCCGGGATACAAGCGCTGGCACCTGAAAGAACCTTATCCGGGATACAGATATTGATAGATCAAATTCGAAAGCTCTGCATACCTCTGTTCTACCTTTTAAGAAATCTACGCCTTCCCCACTCCATTTATAAGCATCTCCACTTCAAAGGAGTGGCCAGGATCCCGGTCGGCGACTCTTATTTTCTCATGTTCCATCACGGGTATCAGGTTGAAAATGACGCTTTTTGGGGAGGGGTAGACGCGACCGAGACGCACTCAGTGCGGCTCTGGAGCAGATACTGCAGGCGATCAAAGGTTATTTTTGACGTAGGCGCTAATACGGGGATCTACGCTTTGCTGGCCAAAACATTGAATCCTGAAGCCAAGGTATACGCTTTCGAATGTGTTGAAAGAGTCGCCCTTAAATTGAAGCGCAACATTACGCTGAACAATTTCGATATCGGCGCCGTCGAATTCGCGATGTCTGATTTCAACGGCAGGGCCACCATATATGATGTCCCCGACGAACACACCTACGGTGTTACGGTTAACGAAAACAGACAAACCAGGCCGGATGTTGTCAAAAAAACGATCGCGACAAAAAGGCTTGACACCTTTATTGAGCAGGAATGCCTCGATAGGGTCGACCTTATGAAGGTCGACGTCGAAACCCACGAAGCTGAAGTGTTGTCCGGGATGGGAGCCTACTTAACAAAATTCCGTCCGGCGATATTCGCCGAAGTACTGACAGATGAAGCGGCTCAAAAACTTGAAGGGGTAATAAAAGGGTTGAACTACCTGTATTACGATCTAAGCGGGGCCCCTCGAAAGGTGAATTCGATAACGGCAAATCCGGTTCATGGGAACGTCCATAACTATCTTCTCTACCCCTCAGAGGGGCCCGATAAACCCTGAGCGGCTCATAGTCATCTCAAAGGGCTTTAGGTGCCTCGTCTCTTAAGCTCCTCTATTTCAGCTTCCTGGTCATCAATCTTCATGACCAGGCCCGACGGGTCCTGATGGACAACTCCGCCGTAGCGCTTATCTTTACTTGTAGGGAGCTTCTTTTTTAGCTCTTCGAGCTCTTTCTCTTTAGCCTCTATCCGCGCTTTAATGTCCTCTTCACCCATACCCCGTATCCCTTCCTTACTTCAGAAACGCTTTTATTACGTACGCGCAATCCAGAAGCACCAATAGCATGCCGACCATTCTGCCGGCGAAGATCGTGCTATAGTATGAGTGGCCTTTTAGCCCAAATATGCGGTCAACCTTCATGCAAAAAAGGGCAACAGCCAGAATGAAGAGCGCGACTCCCGTTGTTTCGAGCGCCGGAGTCTTTAGCAAAACACCCGCATTAAACAAAAGAAATCCGGCAAACAAGACCACGATCACTATAACAAACGCTCTCATGCTCCGCATCCCTTAATGAGCTCTTCGGCCCTCTCTTTGTCCTTTTCAAAAACTTGAAGTTCGACCCCCATAATATACGATAAATACGGCCTCGCGGAATCGGCGCCCTTCATTATACTGTGAATACCGTTATCTTCGAGCATCTGTTGCATCGCCTCAACCGGCGCGGCGTTCAAGTTCATATATATCGCAACGAGTTTTTCGCTCATATGGATATCTTGCGGCCTTTTCTTAAATTAGGCCGCTGACTGTTCTGTTGAATAGTTCATAGTTTAAATCGCGGTTTACGGTGTACGGTTATCGGTGTACGGGGTTTTTCCTGTAATCCTGTAATCTTCATCCTTTAATTATTCTTATAGACAAATCAATCCGTTCTTTTTGCGACCCGTTAACCGTAAACCTTTTTTCGTTACCGTTCACCGTACACCGTTAACCGTAAACCGAATTATGCCTGAACCTCATTTAAAATGCTACACTTTCATATCAGGCGCGAATTTCCCTCCGATGGTCCAGTTGTGCTTCGGAGAGTCTTTGATAATGACAATGACATGCTCTTTTGGGCACCCGATGCTCTCTGAAACCGCGTTTGTTATATTCTGACCGAGAGTCTTTTTTATTTCCGGGCCTCGCCCTTCCCAGAGCTCCACATTAACTATCGGCATAAAGCCTCCTTCCGCGTTAGCTCAATTATACTCCCGGTGAACATAAACCCAAAGAAAAATCAAGCGAGGCCTCAAAGACCTCTCATAAAATCGGGTTTTAGGTCAACTTCGCCTCGTATCGCTGACCGGAGAGAGCCGAGAAGGGCTGCCTTATCCCGCGGAAGCCTCCCGGCCAATGGTAGATAGTTCGATGCGTGATTAGAGCGGAATATCGTCTTTTCGAGAGCAAGCCCCGAAAGAATATCGTACGCCTCTTTAAGAAGTTCCGCCGAGCTCAGCTCTTCAAAATCGCCCCTTTGGATCTCATCATCCAGCGCCGTACCCGGGATAGCCATGACAGACAAGAATGATAAGAACCGCGGCTGCATGCGGTTCAACGCCGCAACGGTCTCCTTGACGTGCTCACCTGAATACCGCCTGCCTCCAAGCCCGAGCAGGGTGATAACAGACGTTTTTATCCCCGATCTCTCGGCCCGCCGTACGGCTATGACCATCTCCTCAGCGCGCGAGCGCTTCCCACAGCGATCAAGAATATCCTGGCAGCCGCTTTCAAGCCCGATATAGATCAACCGCAGCCGGCGATCATAAAGCTCTGCCAGCTCTTTGTCGTCTCTTCCGGTGATATTATATCCATTCGCGTAACTTGAGATCCTGGAAAGCAACGGAAAGGATCTGTTCAGCGCGTCAAGGACCGGCAGCAATCTGTCATTTTTTACGGCAAGCGCGTCACCATCCAAAAGGAATACTTTCCTTGCGCGCGGATAACGCCGCCGCCCTTCTTCGATATCCGAAACGATCTCTTCGTGCTCTTGCGTCGAAAAAGGTTTATTAACGTACGCTCCGCAGAACGAACAATTATTTGACGAGCAGCCGACAGTTACCTGCAGCAGAAAACTTTCGGCTTCGGATGGGGGCCGTATGATCGGCTCTACGATCGGCAAGGGAAACCCTCTTCGGCATGCTATCTTCTTTTATTGACTCAGCGCGCGTCCCCGGAGAGATCCTTTATACGTTTTTAGGATCCTTGGGGAATTCTCCGCCCAGCGCCTTCTTTACCATCTGCTTTACTTCATCACTGAAATCTTTTGAGACTATCCACGCCAGGTAGGGTTTGTCGTTCTCAAAAATATATTTTATATGCCGCTTCTTGCCGTATTTTCCGAATGTCGGATAAAGTTCTCCGTTCCACCAGCAGAATTTCCGTTCGTTGTCAAAATAGGCGCTTGCCCTCTCATAGTCAAAATCTTTCAGGGATTCTATACCCTGTTCCTCGGATCCGTATTTTTTGATCTGCGCGTCGAATATCTCAACCGTCGCTTCGGCGTCTCCAAGCGCGGTATGCGCGTTATCAAGCCCCTTATTGCAGTAGAGCTGATACGCGGCGGTCAGGTCCCTCTTTTCGTGGATGTGGTAGACTTTCTGGGCGTCGTAAATCGTGCGGTCCTTCCATTGGAACTTAAATTCTGCTCCTGCTTCGTGAAACTCACGTTCAAGTATCGGGAGATCGAATCTCAGGATATTGAATCCGCCGATATTTGAATCGCCGATAAAATCCAGGACATCTTTCGCGACCCCCCTGAACCGAGGCTCGTTCTTCACATCATCGTCAACAATGTTAATAATGCGGCTGACATTCGGCGGGATGGGGACGCCCGGATTCACCCGTTTTAAATAGCTTAGCTTCGAGCCATCCGGCAGCAGTTTTATCATACCGATCTCGACGATCTTGTCTTTCTCGACCCAGGTCCCTGTCGTTTCGAGATCAAAAATTACCAGAGGATGCGTTATCTTTATCATTGTTTTTCACTTCATCAGCAGAAAAAGCGGCTACTTGACAGTGCCAAATCCACCGCTCGGAGGTTCTCTTTTGGGCTCCTGTTCCACCGGACTCTCCGGCTCAGGCCGCCCCTCTGAGACCCCTTCTTCTGAGCTGCCCGCGGTATCTTCACCCCGCTCGACAGGCGGCTCCGACTGGGGCGACCCTTCCTTCGGCTGTTCGGGCGCCGCATCGCTCCGCGTTTTCGGCGCTTCGTCCGGCGGTTCGACACCAACGCCAGTATTTTCACCTTCCGAGGCGTCTCCTACCGGCCGCTCGGCCACGGGTACATCTTCTTTCGGTTTAGCGGCCGCCTCATTCTGTTCTGTTTTTTTGAGATCCGCTTCATACCGTTTTATTCGAGCCCTGGCGTCTTCCAGCCTTTTACTCTTGGCTTCGATCAATTCATCCGCCGTTTTCAGCTCTTTCTTCAGGTCGAATATCGAGGCGTCCATTTTTTCGATCTGCTTCATAGCGTCAATGAGCGACGCGTCTTTTTGCGTCAACGTGTCCCGCAGCTTTTTTATTTCGTCCTGCGAGGTAAGCTTGAACGTCTCCAGATCACTTTTTACCTTTTCCGGATCACCGGAAGGGCCGCTAAAAGCCTTCCCTATCAGAAAGGTGGCGAACGCTAACAGCCCGAGAACCGGTATCATTGCAATATAAATAATCATGTTAATCCCCTCTGCGGCGCCTCTTTTTACTCAACGTCTCTTTCTATGACTACATTCTCCAGATAATTGAGGGGTCGGGGTGTTTTTTCTTATATTCGACCCCTCATCCTGAGGAACGCCTGCCTGCCGGCAGGCAGGAAGTGACGAAGGATCTTTTGAGATCCTTCCCCCGCCAGGGCGGGGTCAGGATGAGCCCTCGAACAGAAAACTCCCCGAGGGCTCAGATAATTATACATCCAAAATGATTTTTTCCCAAGAAATTTTTAAAAGAAGATCCTTCTTGGATCGCTTCTATGCTTTAAAGGAGCCTGCTTGAGGGTAGTACGATTAAGAATTACAATGGCCAGCAGGATCAGCACGAATGCGCCTGCTCGCGCATATCGTCGTATCATCTTCTCGTCTCTCCGCAATACTTTTCTATGATTATATCTCTTGAAATAGCGATCCCCGAGCAAATTATGCTTGGGGATCGCGTTGTGATCCAGTTTGGCCGGACTCACCGTTCTATTTTTTTAATTTGTCAGGAAGTGCCGCAACGTTGTTGCGCCGCTTCCGGAAATATCCCGGTTCGCGGATTACGCGGCCACGTCGAACAGCGCCCGCAGCTCTTTCTGTATCCTCTGCTCGTTCGTATACCTGACGATCATCGGGACAATGCTCAGGAACCATTGGTCCATGCTTCTGACGCTGTCAAAGAGGTCTGCGTCAGGCGCTGAACCGTGGAACGCCTCATACGCTCTATTGAAGAGGCGAGGCTTATTACTCAACAGAGCCACTCCGACGATCGTCAAGGGAAAGAGATTGAGATTCTGGAAGGAAGCTTTATCAAGCTGATCGAGCGCTTCAGCCTTGACGATAGCAAAATCTTTCGTTGTGTCATCCGCAAGGCTCGTCTCAGACAATCCTTCTTTCAGTTCGCCATCATCCAGCACGACGATCTTCAGCCCCTCAGCTTTCCCGTGCTCTTCACGCAGCTCTCGGATCTTTTCGGCCAACTCTCTAGCGTTATCTACCTCGATGATCCCATCTCCGTTGTTGAATATCCTGCCGAGCCGACCCTTTAATACATTGTAATGACGGCCGAGCAGATACCTGACTTCAGCATCATCAACCTTCCCGGTAAATGTATCGGCGAGGTTCGTTTTCGCGATAACGACAATGCCTTTCAGGTCTATCCCATTACTGCTGCTGCCGATCATATCTACCGCCATGCGGGCGTTGGATATCTTCAGGCCTTCTGTGGCGGTTGTAATGTCAAATGTCTCCGCTGGACGATCATCATCAAGTACCGCGGTGCTCCCTTCGCCGATAGTACGTTCCCCGCTCGGTGATCTGCGCTCAGAAAGTTCCCTCGTAGCTGACCCGGCCGGCGAAGCGCGAAGGGCGAGCTGACCTCCCTGATCAGCAATATTGCGCTCAATGGTCAGATAGAGATCCCGGGCTACGTTCCCTGACGGTTTTCGATTTTCCCCTCTTATTTTCATATTCTTTACTAAATACGGCGAATCGGGTTTCGTGACCTCACGCAATTCTTTCGCCAGTGGATATGCCGGCTCAACGCTTCTCACATTCGCCGCATGCGGTTCGAACTGCCCGAGCTGCGTTGTATTAAATATTTCGCCGAATTTATACGCGGTCCTCCGTATTTTGTTGTATTTTTTATCCGCGTAAAGGTCGTCGACCTTCGTAAACTTTTTGCCGTCTTTTGATACGGTATATCGCAATCCTACCAGGATCGGATGGCTCCTTACGTTCGCGATAGCGTATTTAAGCGCTGTCGTTACCGCCGGTTCCCAGTGGGATCCGTTCATATCACCCTGTACGATATAGATACGGGTCTGTAGTCGAGCATGGAAAAATTTCATCAGTTTCGTATTACCTATAATAACCGGGTCATCCTTCCCGACATACGCCCCTTCTGCCAGAAGGCCGAGCCGCGTAACCGTAGACGAAGCCAGGATCCTGTCCAGATAGCCGAGCGGATCCGCTTTATTAAAGCCGCGCTTACTCTTTTGCCAGATATTGCGCACATTGTAGCGGTCAGAATGAGCGAGGTACTTCATGATCGCTTCCCGGTCCTTGACAGCATCAAGGAATATCCTCTTTGCGGGGACATCGGCCGTCGCTTGCTTAAGAGCCGCCTCATCTCCTTCGGCCTTCAGATCCCAGATCTCAAAAACGAGACCGGCGCCGAACTTTCCCGAATCGACCGCGTCAAACACGGCATCCTGAAACAATGGGTTGTATGCCGGCGGCCCCATTTTGTCACCCGCGATCATATCGAAGGTCCGCTCCTTCTTAGGATCGAATACGTACTGGGCAGAGCCTATCCCCTGGGCGGTTACGTTACCTGAGAACGAAACCTTGAGTCTTTCCTCTACGCCCGTTCTCATCGCCCTCTCCCAGTCCGCTCTTATGATATCGATCGAATCCTTCCTTTGGCCGATCGATTCGACTTCCACCAATTCTCGTAGATACGCGGTGCCTTTCGCATGTTTTCTCAGCCGCGCCTCTCCCATTTCATCAAAAGGAATAATCTCCTCAAGGATCTCAAAGAACCTTGGCGTAAGACGCGAATATTCTGCCGGATGTTCCATCGCCACCTTCGCTTCTACGCCCTGAAAGTCCTGTCCTATACCATAGAACTTCTTACCAAGCCGATCGGCAAAGTAGTAGGCGCGCGTGAACGCCTTAAACGCCAGATGCTTCATAGCCTTTCCATAGACATCATCGTTACCGATCATTAATAAATGCCCATCATCGCCAATACTAAAGTTTCCATCTCTTGTGACGCGTTTCATACCGACCTTCCCGATAGAATTGCCGTCTAAGATCTCTCCTTTTTCGATCGCCTCTTGAAGCGTCGCCATGTAGATGGCGACCAACAGGGGAGGTACCTCGTTATGGCCCCACATACCGGACATGTCCGCCTTATTGTCTCCGACTACAACCCCTCCTGCCTGGAGTATAGGTATCATAAGGTCAAGGAACCTATCAGGGTCGGTATCTTTCGGCGCATTTATAAAGAGATGGTCCTGTTTTTCGCGAAGTTTCCTCACTCTTCTTTCTGCCGCCTGCGGCGAGAGGAACGGCTGATGTTCCCCCTGAATCGCCATGTGCTTCCCGAGAAATTCCGCCATTTCTACTCTCGGTCCATAAGCCGGAGGATTCATCGCCATGTGATCTCTCCTTCCTTCATGCGGAATTTCACCGTCATTCCGGGATTGATGCCCGAATACAACAATATGTCCGGTGCCCGGTGTCTTCGGCGCCTTCCGCGCCCCGCTCAGCGTCGTAGGAACTGTCGCGACGTAGTATTCACTGTTCTCCCCTCCGGGAACAAGGCGAGCATTCGCGGCTATGCCTGCGATGGCGCCGACCGCATCCGCGGCGTTTTGACTTCTGTAGAGAATAACAAAGTCGGATGATCGTATCTTTCCATCGGCATAAACATGCTGGTGGGAAACTACCGCCAACGGTTCATCTGAAGGAAGCTTTGACCCTTTCGCCGGATAGACAGCAACGAGCTGGTAGTCATTCGGCTGGGAAACCATCTGCTGAAGTGTATTTTGATCAGCCTTTTCTTTCTGCGATTTAGTTTTTTTCTCCGATATGGTAAACTCCCATTCGTCGGGATCCGGCCTTCCTTCATTAATATGCTGGGTCCGCTGTACAACAAACCTGAACCCGGGTGAAGCCGCCAAATTAAGCTTTTGCATCGGCGTCGCGCCGGGGATAGCGAATTGGTTGAACAATATTATGTTCGCGGCGCCGGGGCCGGCACCTACACCTCTCGCTATAACGAGAGGCTCCGAACCTCGCTCGACGCAACTTTTTTCAACATTTTGTACCTGAAAAAGCTCCATATGTTTATTGAACGGAAGATTTAATACATCGATTTTTCTGCGGCCGATTGTTGCCTTTTGATAGAGGCCTTTCTGGTTTGCTTCATACAGCGCCTCTATGACAGCGGTATAGATAAGCTGATGTACATCGACATTGTTCTCCCCATAATTATGGGTCGCATGAATATCGATACTTTTCGCGCCGAAATCGTCAACAGTGATACTATTCAGCTTGCCCTGATTGACGCCCAGCCGGTTGAGATACTTCTGAACAAGCCTTGTAAATTGTCTTGGGATCACGCCGTTACCGTCTTTCTTGACCCACGGGCCGACATTATAGGTAACATAGGTATCGGTAAAAGCTTTTCTTTTCCGATCAAAACCATAGTTGAGCTTGTCATTATGATATCGGCGCGGAATGACTCTGGTCTGATCAACTGTAACGCTTGCCGTCGCGCTCGGAGACGCGCGAAGCGCAAGTTCCGCTCCCGGATAAAGCCGGCCAAGCATGGCAAGCCGTCTATCAAGCCTGTCTGAAGGCAGGCCAACAGCATGCGCACCGGCACTCAGCTCTTCTCCTACCTGTTCAGCTATGATCGCATCTGTTACATTCTCTAAATGCTTCTTAGGGACCGCTCCCTCATCTCTCCCTTTATCTACATTACCTATTATCGTGGTGAACATTTTCCCGATCGCAAGCTTTGTTCCCGCATCCTCAAGGTCCTTCACTCTATCTCTCACGCTTCTCCCATATACCCGAGCAACACCATCCGAAAAGGCATCTACCTCTTCCTTCCCTGCCGCGATCAGTTCGGAGGCAGAATAGACTGCGACATTGTCCGGGACCGTCGCCGCCAGCTCGGCAAACCCGAGATTCGACAGAAAGAAAGCTTGTATTATTACAATAGAGATCGATTTTTTTGCCACGCGCATGCTTTTGGAATTCATTTTGTTCTCCTTTTTTCGGTTTTAACCGGTTTTATTCGCAAATTTTGGAACGTCATTCATAAAGAGTTTAACTTTTACCAAACTGTATAAGTATACTGATAAACAGCTTCCTGTCAAGGCTCATAATTTGACTATTTTTTCTTTAACATTAATACTTCCTTTTTCCCCTCCCATAAGGCGCTTTAAGGCAGTTTTAATATTTATTGCACAAATCAGGTCTGGCCTGTTTTGTGCAATAAACCACTATTATAGGTATGTAATAAAAAGAAGAGGCCCCGTGTAAATTGCGCACAGGGCCTCTTCAGTGAGCCGTTTGGGCCGGACTCACTAATCAATATTTTTAGATATCTGTTTTGGCGCCTCCCCGCCTGCGACGCCGGAGGCGGCAATATTTAACAGGATCGGCGCTTCGATAAAATCTTTTATTCTTCCATCAAGCGTATTGTTAAACTCGAAATGCCTTGCGGGTATCTTCTCGATCATATCCTGGATACCTTTTTGGAGGGGCGGCTCTTCCGCCAACCCTTTTTTAAGACTTTCGTAATCGATCTCCCGGATCGAAGCGATCACAAGGGAAGGATGTATAAACCCCGCCCCGGAAAGCTCCGGCAGCGCTCGATGTATCTCATCTGTCACGATCGTTCTGACAACGTCGCCGTCATCGCCTACCGTGTAATAGACCAGAAAGCTTCGCCTTCCGCGCTGCCCGCCGAGGCCGATCCCCGCGTACAGCAGGTGCGGCTTATCGTTCTCGTCGTAGATCGAGGCGTTCAAACTATAGCCTTCAAGCAGCTCGCCGTCAGGCGCATTGCTCATCGATTCCTCGCGCGTCGCTAAATTGCTCCCGTCCGGCGCGTTATGCGTTCCGATCCATTTTCTGGTTTTCAACACTCTTGCTCCTTCATACAACGTATCGTAATACAGATTGCTCTCTGACGCATCAAAGGTACGGTTCAGAGAACCGTCCTTGTTGTGATGGGCACCGCGCAGCATCACCTTATCAAGAACCTCTTCCCCCTTAAAACGTGAATGGTCATGGCTCCTTATCACCGAAAGCACGCCTTTCAGGCCGCCCTCATTCCAGTAATCATACTTCGTTGTTTCGTCCTTTGATGTAACGAGGCTGTTATCGCTGCCAAAATAACTGAGCGTTCCTATCGCCTCAGCGATCACGCCGTCATCGTTGAAGCTGAAATCCGTCAGCGCGCTGTTCGATGTCAGGAATTTATTATCTTTGTCGTATCGGGCAGAGTACTCGTACGCCCTTATCATCTTGTCATTTTTGTACCGGAAGTTCTCGCCGATAATACTATAGCTCGAAAGCTCGCCGTCTTTGTAAAGATCCACCCTCGACTTCCTTCCGATCACGTTCTCATCTTTGACCGCTTCTTTTATTTCCGCTTTCTTAAGCGTCGATCCGCCTTCGCCGCGCCGCAATACGGCAATATCTTTTACGGTGCTCTTCTTCGACGGATCGAAATACACCTTCGTCTTCTCTTCCTCGATTACGATCTCACTATCGATCGCTATCTTTACTTTTACGGACGACCCGTCTTTCAGATCGAAAGCAAATTGCGTATAGCCATCAGATTTTACAGATGCCGTACCGGTAAAACCGCTCTCATGCAATGTATCGGTTAGATAGCGCATGGCAATTTCATAATACGGATCGCGCTCGACCGCGGCATTTAATGAATACTCAACGCTGAGAGCGGACAGCGCCAAAAAGGTCATTACAATTCCGACGATCCTGCGGGCTTTCATATTTTGATCGATCACTTAGCATACTTTCTATAACATTTACTCAATCA
>JBDRSA010000079.1:0-8454 GCA_043825275.1 Candidatus Omnitrophota bacterium | reverse complement strand
TACACCGTTAACCGTAAACCGTGTTTTACTTTGAACTAAGGTCCAAGAGCTAGTTATGCTAAACGTCTAATCATGTCGAGTGCCGCCTGGCAGGAGCGGTTTTTTATTTCAGCGCGTGTACCTTTAAAGATGAATTCTTTCGTCACCGTCTTTTTGCCGGAGGAGAATGATATACAGACGAGCCCAACCGGCTTCTTTTTTGTTCCTCCTTTCGGCCCGGCAATGCCGGTGATCCCTATGCCGATGTCACTTGCCGCGAGAGATCGGATGCCTCGAGCCATCTCACGCGCGACATTCCCGCTGACGGCGCCGAAATCCTTGAGCGTTTTTCCGCGAACCCCCAGAAGCTTCATCTTTGCGCTCTTGCTGTAGGAAACTACTCCCAGCAGAAAATAGCCGGAACTTCCGCTGATATTCGTGATCCTGTTCGAGAGGAGGCCCCCGGTGCAGGATTCGGCTGTCGCGATCGTCTTCTTCTTTTTCGTGAGCAGATCGCCGACGACGGATTCGAGCGTATCGCCGTCATAGCCGAATATATAGTCTTTTAGCCGCCTTTTCGCGATCCTTTCAACGCTTGCGATCAGACGGTCCGCTTTTTTAGGGCCGGCGGCTTTGGCCGATATCTTAAGCTCGACCTGGCCGGGCTTGGCGTAGATGCCGACGGTCGGATTCGGTCCGATATTAAGAAGGTCCTTAATTTTCCGATGTATCTGTGATTCAACGAGGCCGGTTGTATTTATATATCTTGAACGAATAGTCCAGGAGGAAGAGAAATATTTTCTAAGATACGGCGAGATCGCCTTGTCGAACATCGGCTCAAGCTCATGGGGAGGCCCGGGAAGAGCGATTATGAGCGTATTTCTGCGCTCAAGAATAAGACCGACAGCGGTGCCGACACCGTTTCTTACCCACCGGGCCCCCGCCGGGATAAGCGCCTGGCGAAGACTTTCCGTAGGGGTCTTTAATTTTCTGGACCTAAAATGGGAACGAATTGTCTTTTGGATGGACTTGTTCGGAATGAGCTCTCTTTTGGCAAACCGGGCAAGCGTCTCGCAGGTGATATCATCGAGCGTCGGCCCAAGGCCTCCTGAAGTGATGATGATGTCCGCCCGGTTCGAGGCAAGGGTGAGGGCCTCACGAAGCCGTTTTTTATTGTCTCCGACCGTGGTCTGGCAAAAGAGATCGATCCCGAGCGAGGCAAGCCCCCGGGCGAGGAAGGAGGTGTTGGTATTGACGACATGCCCCAACAGGAGCTCGGTCCCGATAGCGATTATCTCTGCTTTCATTAGAGATCCTTCCTCGCTGCCCGTTTCGCCTCCGGCTTGCCGAGGCGGATGCTCGTCAGGATGAGCAGTCGATGAGTTTTTAGTGACCCGACTGCTCAATTATACCGTGCCGGTAAAATATTTGCAACAAAATCGGGGTTTTATACGTCTCTGTAGTAGAAGGGTGAGTAGTTTCCAGTTGTCAGTTTTCAGTTGTCAGTCATCTCGTCGTGCGTATATCGTATCGCGTATATCGAAAGTAGATTATAGTCACAATAGTCGCAATATCATATACGCGATACGCACTACGAGATACCAGGCATGAGACACCAGGCACAGTTACGAGCAATTAGAAAACACTTTACTTCCAAAGGAGGTGATGTATAATATTATAATCTTAGCATAGGCCTATAATTAGGTCACTACGTAACATTAAGTGTTCTTCTAACGGAGGAGGCGTACCATGCTTAAAACCAAGAATAAAGAAAAGGCGACACAGCGGCAGCAGCTTTCCGGGGAAAAAGACAAGGCCAAAGCGCTCGAACTTGCGCTTAGTCAGATAGAGAAGCAGTTCGGAAAAGGCGCGGTTATGACGATGAGCCAGGAGTATAAGCTCGATGTTCCCGCCATATCGACCGGTTCTATCACTGTTGACACGGCTATCGGCGTCGGCGGAGTACCCCGGGGGAGGGTTATTGAGATATTCGGGCCTGAGTCGAGCGGGAAGACGACGCTCACCTTAAGCATTATAGCACAGGCCCAGAAAACGGGAGGCCAGGCGGCTTTTATCGACGCGGAGCACGCTTTTGATGTCGCCTACGCCGAGACGCTGGGGGTCAATCTGGACAATCTCCTTATGTCGCAGCCCGATACCGGGGAGCAGGCGCTTGAGATAACCGAGACGCTCGTCAGGTCGAACGCGCTCGATGTTATCGTTATCGATTCGGTCGCGGCGCTCACTCCGCGTGCGGAGATCGAAGGTGAGATGGGAGGTTCCTTTGTGGGCCTTCAGGCGCGCTTAATGAGCCAGGCGCTCAGGAAACTCCGGGGCGTGATTAATAAGTCTAAAACCTGTGTTATATTTATCAATCAGATCAGAGAGAAGATCGGCGTTATGTTCGGGAACCCCGAGACGACGCCGGGTGGAAGGGCCTTGAAGTTCTACTCGTCTGTCAGGATTGATCTCAGGAGGATCGCCCAATTGAAGAAGGGCGAGGAAGTCGTCGGCAACAGGGTGCGGGCAAGCATTGTGAAGAACAAAGTGGCGCCTCCGTTCAGAAAAGCGGAGTTTGACATCATGTACGACGAAGGGATCTCGAGGACCGGAAGCGTTCTTGATCTGGGCGAAACGTCCGGCGTTATAAAAAAGAGCGGCGCGTGGTATCTGTACGGCGAAGAGAAGCTCGGCCAGGGCAGGGAGAATTCGAAGGCGTATCTGAAAGAGGACGGTAAGCTTCTCAATAAGATCGAAAAAGAGATACGGGAAGCCATTCTGAAGAAGTAATCATTGACGGAAGTGAGCAGCTTTGACACAGGACGACATACTCCATCGGGCTTTGAGGCGCGCGTATGTTCTTCTGAATGTGCGCCCGAGAAGCGAAAAGGAGCTGCGCGACAGGCTGAAGCAAAAGGGGTATGGGGATTCGGTCGTTACGCAGGTTCTGGACGATCTGAAGCGCGTCGGAGCCGTTGATGACGCGAAGTTCGCGAAGTTTTGGATCGAATCCCGGATGCATCTGAATCCGGTCGGCGCGGTCGTGCTTCGGCATGAATTGGCCTCCAAAGGGATCGTTGAATCTGTCGTTGAGGACGCCCTTGTATCGTCAGGCTGTTCCGCGGAAAGCGAATACGAGATCGCGCGAACGATGGCGGTCGGGCGCATCGAGCGGCTTCGCAGGATCGATAAGCGAAAAGCCGCCAAGCGTCTTTTTGACTTTCTGGCAAGGCGCGGATTTGATTATGGCGTTATCCATAAGATCCTCGATGAATTGCTGTGAACAGGTGGCCAGGTTGCCAGGTGGCCAGAAAAAGAATAATGTAGTTTAAGGGGCACATTAATATTGTCTTTGCGAGGAGTTCGAGATTGCTTCGTCGCTTCGCTCCTCGCAACAGGCTGCGCAATCTCTGTCAGAATTATAAAGAAAGACCCTCGCTCCGCTCGGGAGATTGCTTCATTGTTCGCGACTGAGGACGAAATGTCCGAAGGAGTGCCGAACTCTCCGAGTTCGGCCAATGACGGAGCGGGAGTAGTGTGAGCTCGCGACCGAGAACGAAATGTCCGAGGGAGTACCGAGCCCGCAGGGAAGGCCAATGACAGATAGTTTGGACTGTCAAAGGAAGGCATTTTGAACGCAGATCAGATACGCGAGGCATACATTGAATTCTTCAAGTCAAAAGGTCATCAGGCGGTTGTCAGCGACTCGCTTGTTCCGAAGTCGGACCCGTCACTCCTTTTTACCGGGGCCGGGATGAACCAGTTCAAGGAGCAGTTTCTCGGAAAGAACGTTACCTACAAGCGTGCGGTAAGCTGCCAGAAATGTCTCCGGACCGGAGACCTTGAGAATGTCGGAAGGACCTCGGGGCATCATACGTTCTTTGAGATGCTGGGGAACTTCTCGTTCGGTGACTATTTCAAGAAAGAAGCGATCGTCTGGGCGTGGGAGTTCATGACGGAGGTTCTCAAGATCGACGCCGGGAAGCTCTGGGTATCTGTTTACCGGAACGACGAAGAGGCGTACGAAGTCTGGCGGGATGAAGTTAAGATCTCTGAGTCGAGGATCGTGCGGCTCGGCGCGAAGGATAATTTCTGGCCATCGGACGCCCCGTCGCTCGGCCCGAACGGGCCCTGCGGTCCGTGTTCCGAGATATTCTACGATTGGGCTGAGAGCGCCGGATGCGGGAAGCCGTCATGCAGCCCCGCATGTGACTGCGGAAGGTTCGTTGAGGTCTGGAACCTTGTTTTTACACAATTCGACCGTCAGCCGGACGGCTCCCTGGCGAAGCTCGCGAACAAGAATATCGATACCGGTATGGGACTTGAGCGGATCACGGCTGTCATGGAAAGCGTCAGGACGAATTACCGGACAAGTTCTTTTACGCCGATCATTGAGGCGCTTCGTGAAGGGCTCGCTCGCGCCCACAAAAAAGTTCCCGCGTGGGATAGGTACGCTTCCGAACAGAGCGCGATCGCCGATCATCTGCGGGCGGTCGTCTTCTCGATCGCTGACGGCGCGATGCCCTCGAACGAGGGAAGGGGCTATGTTATCAGAAAGCTTATACGACGGTCGATCCTCCATTCGTGGGGCGTGTTCGGCGATGCCCGGCCGTTTTTGTTCCGTCTCGTTCCAGTCGTTGCCGATGTCATGGTGAAGCGGTATCCCGACATTAAGATCGCGCGGGAATCGATATCTTCGGTGATAGAGCATGAAGAAGAGAATTTCATCAGCATCATGGAGAATCAGGGGCCGAACGTTCTCGCGTCATTTGACAAGCTCAAGGAGATGAGCGCCGAAGGCGAAGATATATCGCGCGGTATCGCGGAAAAAGCGTTCAGTTTTTACGATACCTACGGGATACCGTACGATCTTCTTGAGGAGTTTGCCGAGAAGAAAGGCCTGAAGATCGACCGCGATGCGTTCGAAGCTCTGATGGAAGAACAACGAGACAGGTCGAGACAATCAACGAAGATCAAAGACGCGATATTCTCCGAAACATTCGAGACGGCCGTGAAGTCTCTCGGCATAAAAACGGAATTTGTCGGCTATCAGGGGCTTTCCTCGCGGGCGAATGTCGCGGCTCTGTTTATTGAGAACGAGAGGGTTGACAGCGCGACCGAGGGCAAACGGGTCCAGGTGATACTGGATAGAACGCCTTTTTACGGAGAGTCAGGCGGACAGTCCGGGGACGAAGGGGTTCTTTCGGGCAGCGGTGTTGAGGTAGCGATCCATGACGTCAAGACTATCGGGAATTCCACTCTTCATATCGGGACCGTTCGGCGGGGGACGATCACGGTCGGTGATACGGTTGAGTCAAGGGTCGACGAAGCGTTCAGAAAAGCTGTTATGAGAAATCATACCGCGACGCACCTTCTTCAAAGTGCGCTCAGAAGCGTTCTTGGCGAACATGTCAGGCAGGCAGGATCGGCGGCCGACAATAAACGATTACGATTCGATTTTACGCACGGGAAAAAGCTGAATCCTCAGGAGGTCGACAAGGTAGAGGATCGTGTGAACGGCGCTATCAAGAACGCCGGCGCGGTCAACATAGCGATGATGGGCCTCGAAGAAGCGAAGGGGTTCGGCGCCCTCGCTCTGTTCGGTGAAAAGTACGATTCAACGGTCAGGGTCGTCACCGTCGGCGATTCAAAGGAATTGTGCGGCGGAACACATGTCGAGAACGTTCAGGATATCGGTTTTTTCAAACTGACGGGTGAAAGCTCCGTCGCCAGCGGCGTCAGGAGGATCGAGGCGCTGACGCATGATCAGGCACGGGAAGCGGTATGCGCGAAGCGGCGAGAGCTTATCGAGCGGTTAGAAAGCTGTGTCAGAGAACTGCCGGCCGCATCGAAGGATGATATAGATCGCGTCGAGGGTTTCAGGTGTATTATCGAGACCATCGGCGGCCCGCGAACCATTGCCGATGTAACGCTTGACTCGTATCCGGCCTGGCGGGATAAGGGGCTTGCGGATCTTATGAAAGGATGCACCGATGCTGAAGAGTTCACAAAAAAGGTATCGAAGAAGAAAAAGAAAGACGAAGCAAAAAACGTGCTCGCGGGATTTGATGTTGACAGGCTTATCCGGGACTCGGCGGTCGTGAGCGGGTCGAAGATCGTAACGCAGCTCTTTGAGAACGCCGATATGAAGCTTTTACGCGGTTGTTCAGATATCTTAAGGACAAAGCTGGAGTCGGGAGCGTTTCTCCTGGGGTCCTCGAAAGACGGCAATGTGTTTCTTGTCTGTTCGGTAACGAAGGACCTGATAAAGCGTGGTCTACACGCCGGGAATATTATCCGGGAAGTTGCCAAGATCGTTAACGGATCGGGCGGCGGGAGGCCCGATTTCGCGCAAGCCGGGGGAAAGGACGCCTCAAAGCTTGACGCGGCGCTCGTGAAGGGCCGCGAGATGATCAACGAGGAGCTTTTGTAATGAAATTAGTAAAGGCTGGAAGCAGGCAATTCCAGAAACTCTGCGAACGGAGCACCATCCGGCGCCAGAAGCGGATATCGGCGCGCGTGTCGAAGATCATTGAAGATGTCAGGCAGTACGGCGACGAGGCGCTGATCCGCTATACGAGAAAATTCGATAAGATAAAACTGAAGCCGAGAAATCTTCTCGTGTCGGAATGTGAGACGAGCGGGGCGTATCAAAATATAGACCCGGAGTTTGTTAACTCGCTCAAGCTTGTCATGGAGAATATCAATAAGTTTTACAAGAGGCAGATAAAGAAGTCGTGGAGAAGAAAGGACGCCGACGGGGTCGTACTGGGCGAGAAGATAACGCCGATCGAGACGGTCGGCGTCTATGTGCCGAGCGGGACCGTGCCGCTCATATCGACGGTCTACATGACCGTTATCCCCGCGCAGATGGCGGGCGTGAAGAAGATCGTTATGATGACGCCGCCGAATAAATACGGATCGGTTGACCCGCATATTCTTGTCATGGCGAATCTGCTGAAAGTGAGAGATATCTACAAGGTCGGCGGGGCGCAGGCGATAGCGGCGCTCGCGTTCGGAACGAAGACGGTCCCGAAGGTCGATAAGATCGTCGGGCCGGGCAACTCATACGTGACTGAGGCGAAGCGGCAGGTATTCGGCCACTGCGCGATCGATATGCTCGCGGGGCCCACCGAGCTTGTGGTCGTCGCGAACCAGTTCACGAATCTCCAGTACCTGCGGGCGGATCTCGCGGCGCAGGCGGAACACTTTATGGGCCTCGCCATTCTCGTCACAACGTCGAAGAAGCTCGTCCGTATCATGAAGAAGGAGTTCCCGGAAGGGTTTATGGTCCACGCGAAAAATGTTCGTGAGGCTGCGGATATCGTGAACCAGCTCGCGCCCGAACATCTGCAGCTTCTGGTCAATAATTCACGCGGTTTCATGAAGAATATCGTGAATGCCGGCGCCATCTTCTTGGGGCCCTATTCCCCGGTAAGCGTCGGCGATTATATCGCGGGGCCGAGTCATGTGCTTCCGACCGGCGGATCCGCGCGGTTCTTTTCGGGGCTCGGATTATCGGATTTCGTTAAGAGTTCGCATATTATTCTCTATACAAAAAAAGCGCTTGAGAAAGCGCGTGACGCGATAGAGCGGATCGCGTCGATCGAAGGCCTCAGCAAACACCTTGAATCGGTGAAAGTGAGATTCGACAGTTAGCCTACGGTCGGTTCTTGGTTCATGGCTGATAGTTCATAGCGCGTAGTTAAAAACGAGGGAATTTACAGTGAAAAAGAACAAACGTACATCCAAGATCAAGCGAAAGACATCCGAGACTGAAATAACCGGTTTGCTCGCTCTTGAAGGCGACGGCAGGACAGAAATAAAGACCGGCATCGGCTTTCTCGATCACATGCTTACGCTCTTCGCGTTCCATGGACTTTTCGATCTTACGCTTGAGGCAAAGGGCGACCTTGATGTGGATATGCACCATACGAACGAAGATATCGCGATCTGCCTCGGGAAAGCGCTCAAAGACGCTCTCGGCGACTGCGTCGGGATCAGGCGGTACGGATCCGCTGAAGTTCCGATGGACCTCGCCCGGGCGAAGATCGCTATCGATATCGGCGGCCGCGACGCCTATAGCGGTATCAAATTCGTGAACAGGCAAATTCCGCCGGAGCCATCTTCGATCTATACAGAAACAGAGGGGAAGCGGTATTCGCTTGCTGATGGAAACGATTTTTTTGAAACGTTCGCTAAGAGCGCAAGGATAAATCTGCATGCGGAAGTATCTTCAGGCGAAGACGCGCACCATATACTTGAGGCGCTCTTCAAAGCGCTGGGGATAGCGCTTGACCAGGCGACCCAGATCGATCCGAGAAGGAAGGGAGTTCCTTCTACAAAAGGGGTCATAGATTAGCTGAGTAACGTTCGAAGTTAGTATCTGGTATCTCGTATCTAGTATCTAGGAAAACCGGTATCTAGTAGCTTGTATCTGGTATCTAGTAAAAAGAATATCGATTATAGTCAACA
>JBDRSA010000078.1:0-13069 GCA_043825275.1 Candidatus Omnitrophota bacterium | reverse complement strand
CCGTTTTCTTGTAATAAAATAGTCACCGACTCCATTTTTAGGATCAGACACCAACCCATCGGGGAGGAATGTCTCCGTTCCCGCCGTTCCATCAACTCACCCATTGACTAATTTCCTGCCGGGGAGTATTATTTATATTATACGAGGAGGATAGGAATGGGCAGTACTTCGGGAGGCGCCTCTCCGAACGCCAGAATTCAAAATTGGATTCGAATTGTTTCAAAAAAAATCGTATTAGCAGATAAGTATATAATATTAGGATTTCTTATATTCGCGGCATTCTATCAGCTCTCCTTATGGTATTACCATTCCCCGCATCTCCTTTTAGGGGACTCGGCGAATATCGCCGGCATTGCAGCCGCGCGCGAATATCCGCAGCTCTTCAAGGGGGACGAGCTACTCGGTGATTTGGATAACGTCGGGTTTTATAAAACGGTCCATTTTCCGTTCATTCAGCTAATTACCCGGGCGACGAAGAGCTATGGCCTTACGTTTAATCTGTTTGTTGGCATCCACGTATTCGTCCAGATGGTCGGGTTCTATATTCTCGGAAGGGTTTTCTACAGAGATCAATTCTGGGCGGTCTTGCTCGCTCTCTTAGCCCTTGTTTATTTCAAATTTGGCCTGGGGGAGTTTTGGGGCATTACGAATTATGTAATTCCGCGATTCACTTTTCAGACGCTTCTTCCGTATCAATTAGCAGCGGCGTATTATTGGCGTTCATCGCCCCGCGTATGGCCCTGGCTCATGATATCAGCGGGGCTGCTTATGTATGTACATCCGGTGAGCGCGCCCGCGTGGGGATTCGCGATATGGCTGGGCTTGTGGATATTCCATCCTTACGAATGGTCTTTGCTGAAACGCGTATCTGTAATGCTCTGTCTGGGGATTCTGTTTCTCGCCGTAACGGCCTCTTTTATAGTAAATTTTATTTCCCACCACGCGCCTTTAATGACCCCGGATTACGACCGCGTGTACCATATTGCAGAATACCGTTTTATAAAAGGATTTTTTGACATACGCCAATCATTGGCGGATTACCTAAGACAGCTGACGAAGCAACCGATCGCGGTATTGGTGATCCTCGCATGCTTAATAGTACCTTTCGGGTATATCCGTACCGACAGGCGCAGGTTCCTCCTTGTCGGAATCTGGATCATCGGCCTGCTGGTCGTTTCAGGGCTGATCCCGTGGCTGGAGCAGACTGTCGCGAAAGTGTACAGGGTTATGCCTCCGGGGGTTGACCTTTTGCGTGGGCTACGGTATATCCTGCCGCTTATAATGATCCTTGCGCTATGGCTCCTGAGAGAAATAGCAGAGATGACAAAGCGGCCGGTAATCACTGGCATTGTCGGGATCGCTTTGTTTGTCTACGTATCTCAATCGGCTGATTTTTTTTCTCGCCTTTATCCGATCGCGGGTATGGTAAAGGGGTGCTGTCTTGGGAAGTTCTCCGGGATTTCAGACAAAGAAAAAAGAGAGCTGAACGTATTGCGGGCCGTTCGCCGACTGACTCCGCCCGGAGCCGCAATCCTTTCCACAAAACTGGGTCTTCAAATCAGATATTTCGCGTTACGCCCCATAGTGTACTGCAGGAGAGACGGAGACGCCTTTATTTACTCCGATCACGCGGAACTCGTACGCTGGTATGAGAGGGATCGGGAGATGAAGGCCGCGTTCGGGATAAAAAACGGAAGGGAAAAAACAGAGAAGCTTATCGCGATGGGTAAAAAGTACGGGGCCGACTATCTGCTTGTCGATTATCCGTTGACCCGACAGCAGTGCGTGTCTCTTCCGGCAGATCCGGTCTATCGGAAGCATGGGTATACCCTTTTACAGGTCACGGAATGACGATCAGGCTGAATGAAGCGTACGGCATCTATTGCCGCGCTTCTGTGTCCGGCACATTAAGGCGCCGCATATAACACGAAACCATATTTCAGGGGGCCAAATGTATAGGGATAGAAGAATCTCGCTTGTGATACCGGCCCGTAACGAAGAACGGCTCATAAGGCCCACACTGGAGCATATCCCCGATATTATCGATAAAATATATGTGATCGATGACGCGAGCACCGATTTGACCGCGGCCATAGTCGAGGAGTTCGGAAAGAATGACCCCAGGGTCAACCTGATCAGGCTCGAAAAGAATATGGGTCCCGGCGGCGCGATTATTCGCGGATATGCGGAGTCTTCCCGAAAAGGCTACGATATATCCATTGTCATCGGCGGGGATAATCAGATGTCCCTCGATATAATTTCCAGTTTTTTGGACCCGATCATCGATAATGAATGCGGTTATACAAAAGGCAACAGGTTCCTCTCGGGATTCGCCATCTTTTATTCCATGCCCCCGGCGAGGCTGATCGGGAATTGTATATTTTCTTTGCTGACGATGGTGGCATCCGGATATTACAGGATATTCGATTTCGTAAATGGGTATACCGCGATCACGAAACAGGCGATAGATACCATAAACTGGAAGAACGCCTGGACGCAGTATGGCTATCCGATAGATTTCCTTATTCGACTCAATGCGTACGGTTTTAAAGTAAAAGACATTCCGGCAAGAGCTATCTATCTTAAAAAGGAAAAGCAGTCACAGATGAAAAAGTGTCGCTATATAGTTTCGGTTGTGCCCATGCTGTTCAGGGGGTTTTTCTGGCGGCTGGCGAAAAAGTATCTTTATTCTTCATTATCGTAAAGGATCCACCATGTGCGGGCTGTATACGCTTTATAACTTTCGCGGCGAAAGAGTACATGAAGAACGTATAGCAAGAGCCCTCGACCTGATCGCGCATCGCGGGGACGACCGGAGCGGCATCTATGTCGACAATCATGTCGGTCTGGGCGCGCGAAGACTGAGTATCATAGATATCAGGCACGGGCAGCAGCCTATTTCGAACGAAGACGGCACCGTAGTGATCGTGTTCAACGGCGAAATATTCAATTATCCCGAGCTTCGAGAAAAGCTGGTGAGTAAAGGGCACGTCTTCAAAACAGAAACAGATACGGAGGTCATACTGCACCTCTATGAAGACAAAAAGGAAGAGTGCGTCGCTGAACTGAACGGAATGTTCAGTTTTGTGATATGGGATAAACGAGAGAGAAGGGTTTTCATCGCGCGGGACAGAGTCGGGATAAAACCGCTCTTTTATTCGACACATAACAATACACTCAGGGTTGGCTCGGAAATAAAAAGCTTTTTTTCCGATAAAGGCTTCCCGAAAAAGCTGGACATGGAGGCTTTGTCGGATTATTTTTCCTTTTATTATATTTCCAGCCCAAAGACTATCTATGCGGAAATCAGACGCCTCAAGCCGGGCCATTGTATAATCGTCGAGAACAACAAATTGGAGATAAGGAAATACTGGGATTACAAACATGATATAAGCGGCACGGTCAGGGAAGATCAGGTTATCGAATCCATCAAAGAGACGCTGAAGAAATCGGTTAAAAGGCACCTGCAATCGGAGGTCCCTCTGGGCATCTTTTTATCAGGCGGTCTCGATTCAGCCTCTATATTGGCTTCGATCAGTGAATACAGGGATAAGATAAAAGCGTATACCATAGGGTATGACGGGTATGAGTCATATAGCGAGATCGAAGACGCTAAAAAGGTCGCGGATATGTGCGGAGCCGAGCACATAATCGGTATTTTAAGGCCGGGACAGATACCGGATATGCTGAGGCAGTGTATTACGTACTTGGACGAACCTCACGGCGACTGGTCGCAGACGGCGGTTTATTATGCATCGAAGCTTTCGCGGGGGGACGCGACCGTTGTTTTGAGCGGCGCGGGCGGAGATGAGCTTTTCGGGGGGTATCCGACATTGATAGCCGCCTACGTAGCGCAGTTGTGCAGGAAGGTTCCGCGGGTCGTGAGAGATCCGGTTTTTTACCTATTAGACAAGTGTCTCCCGGTGCGTTATACACGTCTTTCATTTGATCAACAATTGAGGCTTTTTTTAAAAGGGTACACATTAGACCCGGAACAGGCGCACCACAGGTATAAAGAGATATTTACGCCGAGCGAGAAACGAAGTCTGCTTTTCAAAGAAGAGATGAAGCGGAAAATGAATGGCAGATTCGATTCGTTCGGGGTATTCGATCAGTATTTGAAAGATTACGGCGATCGGGAACTATTGAACAGGCTCATGTATATGGATTTGAAAGTGTTCCATCCCGACTGCACATTGTACCCTTTCGATATCATCACAATGGCGAATTCACAGGAATGCAGAATGCCGCTTCTTGATTTAGAGATGCTGGAATTGTCACGCCGTATTCCCCCGTCACTCAAGGTTAAGAATTTCACAACGAAATATGTGTACAGAAAAGCGATGAGAAACATATTGCCGCACGAGATGCTGCGGATGAGAAAAAAGGGATTTACGATACCGGCGGATCAATGGATCCGGGAAGATGCCCTGTATAAATTTACGGAAGAGGTGATCATGGATTCGAAGAGAAGAAATGCGCATCTGTTCGATTACGGGTATATTGACGGATTGCTTGCGAATCACCGCCGGGGAAAGGAAAATAATACGCGCAAGATCACATGTTTGGTTTCACTGTTCGTATGGCAGGAGATAAATAATATACATTTTTAGAAAGCAACGCAATGAAATACAGGCTACTCGATCATATCGTATGCGATATCTGCAAAGGATATTTCAGGGTAGAGGTCAAAGAAGCGGTTGAAGTCGACTATGCGCGTATCCCGGAGTTCGCCACGTGCGCCAATTGTTCTTTCGGGGATACGTTTAACTGCACGGATTGTATCCGGTATGAAATAAAAAGCGGCCGGCTGTTATGTTCCTGTGGGCGCGCGTATCCTATTGTGGATTTCACCCCGGTCCTGCTCAACAGTAACACCGTGTCCGATACCCAGACGCATTTTGACGCTCAGTGGAGGTTCTGGGGAGGCGATGCGAAGATTTACGGTAAAACCAAAGACGAAATGCTCAACTGGTGTTTTTCTCATTTGATCCCTTCGCATGTAAGTAGAGATTATTTTAAAGAGAGACTGATCCTGGACGCAGGCTGCGGCCACGGGAAGTTTTCCGTCGCCTTCGCGGAATTGGACAATGAGGTGATCGGCATGGATATTACATCACACGTCAGAAAAGTGTATGTGGACCATGTCGGGATATTCCCGCTGCTCCACTTCATTCAGGCGGATGTGCTGCATCCGCCGCTGAAACAGGAACGATTTGATTATGTTTTCAGCGAGGGGGTCATCCATCACACAGGGGATACAAGAAGGGCCTTTAAAGAATTACTGAGCTTGGTAAAGCCGCGCGGGATGTTCGGTATCTGGGTCTATCCTCACCGATCGAGGCTCTTCGAGATCTACGCGAGAGCGATCAGGACGATAACGAGCAGGCTGCCCAAAAACTTTTTATACGTTCTCAGCTATATCCCCGTACCGCTGCTGAGCGTAATAAAAGCGTACAGCCGTACGAGCCTGAAAAACGCTTCATGGAGGCAATGCGCGCAGGTGGTCTTCGACTTTTTCGGTCCTCAATTCCAGTCACATCACACGGAAGCGGAGATCAAAAAGTGGTTTTTTGAGGAGGGGATAGAGAGGGTCGAGTTCGCAAAGGTCGATCCTGTATCCGTCTCAGCCGTAAAATAGTCTTTTTCCAATTCCGGTCCCGCCGGAGAAAGATATGCGGAACATCTATCGCGGAAAATCACGATGAGGATACTATTAATCTCACTGTACGAAGATATCTCATCTATCGGTATTCGATACCTCTCTTCCTACCTGAAAGCAAAACATATACAAGTTAACAGTATCTATATGATGCCTTTCGCGACAGAGGGAGCGTTTGTCAACAGGCCTGATTCCCGAAAGAGCGTCTATCTCTTAAAGAGGAAGATAGGTGAATTACAACCGGACCTGATCGGGATCGGCGTTATGACCAATTATTTCAAAAGAGCCGCCGCCTTGGCGTCGGAAATTAAGAAGATGTGCGCCACCCCGGTCATCTTTGGCGGGATCCATCCGACCGTCTGTCCGGAGGAATGTTTAGAATTTGCCGATATCGTTTGCATAGGGGAAGCCGAAGAAACATTGCTGGAACTGTGTACGATCACCGCGTATCCAAAAGGGTTAGGCGCCATACGGGGCATAGCGTATAAAAAGGACGGTAGAGTGGTAAAAAATGAGGTAAGACCTTTACGGGAGGATCTTGACTCGTTCCCTTTTCCGGACTATGCAACAGACAGCGACTTTATTATCTCGAATAATCAAATACAGCGCCTTGACAAGAAAGGTATTGTAAAATTACTGCCGCGGCATATATTCGGCAGGCCGACGTATAGAATTATAACGGCCAGAGGATGCCCTTACTCGTGCGCATATTGCTGTAATAGCTTTTTGAGAAATCTTGTGGCGGGAAAAGGCAGGTATGAACGAAACAGAAGCGTGGATAATGTTATCGGTGAAATGGTCCGCGTTAAAAATGATCTGTCCGTCGAATCATTCAGAATAATGGATGATTCGTTTTTATGCCATCCGATAGAATGGCTTGAGAAGTTCGGCGAGGAGTACAAGGCAAAGATAGGCGTGCCGTTCAGCTGTTTGTCAAATCCCGTCAATGTGACATATCCCAAACAAAGATTATTGACAGGCTGCGGTATGGCGCATATGCAAATCGGGCTGCAGTCAGGCAGCGACAGGGTGAATTATGACATCTATAACAGAAAGATTGCGGCACGCACCTTTTTAAAAGCAATGGATACCATCAACTCCGTTGATCCGAGACCGCTTTTGACCATAGACGTCATACTTGACAATCCGCTTGAGACAAAAGATGATAAGATCAAAACAATAAATGTATTAAAAGAGATCAAAACACCTTTTATCTTAGGACCTTTTTCGCTGACCCATTATCCGAAGACAGAGATCTATCATAGGGCGAAAAACGGCGGTTTTTTGAGCGAAAAAGAAATCGACGCCGTGTATAACCGCAGCTGGTACTTTCTCAGGCAGGATTATATAAACGGGCTCATGCTGCTTGAGGGGACGAGATACATCTTTCCCGCGCCAATCAATTTTTTCCTGAGGTTTTTGTCTACATTCATAATTTTCAGGTACATGCTCGGGATGGCTTCAGTATTCGCATATAATAAGATATTCCTAAATCCGAGATTTCTGTTTCTTAAGGATATGGTAAAGGGAGCGCCCCGTTGACTCAGTGATGGTAGACTAACAAGACGTTATATGATATGCTACATTTAAAAAGATATAAAGCAAACGCAGAAAATCGGAATTGTTTTGTAGCCTCATAAAAAGTAATAAATTGCGTAGAACGTCTTGCTCGTTTGCTTGGGGAGTGTCCCCGATTACCGATTACATTTTTAATAACCGATAATTGGAGCTGATCAATGAACAATGAAGAGATCGTAAGAAGGATCAATGAGTTTTCCCGGTGGCCCTATCCGTTCGATCTCGGAGGCAATTCGACGCCGGTACCTCCCCGAGAAATCAACAGACAAAAGCAACGGAAGAGATATTTCTTCGATCCATGCATGAAATTTCTGGGCGGGTCTCTGAAGGGAAAAACGGTACTGGACATCGGCTGCAGTGCCGGATACTGGTCATTGTGCGCCAGCTGACGCTTTACCTGAGCGATAGGTCGGGCGGGGGATGCCTCAGACGATCGCGTTATCGTCGATATTGCCGATTATCCGTTATTTTTTACCGGCACGACCCCGGCCATCTCGCCGATAACATTGACCAGTTGTGAACCGAGTGGAACGACGATCTTGGCGTTCGCCTTGAGCGACGTCTCGACCGCCTCGAGCTTCCGCAGTACCTGGGCATTCCCGATAAAATACTTCTCCGCCGCCTCGTTCACCGACTTGATCGCTTCGGCCTCACCCTCGGCTTCAAGGATCCGCGCCCGTTTGACGCCTTCGGCGTTCTTTATCTTCGCCCGTTTCTGTCCGTCGGCAACGGTCTCGGCAGCGGTCGCGAAATCGATAGCGGAGATCTTTTCATTTTCGGCTTTTACGACCTTGTTCATCGTCTCCTGGACATCCTTCGGCGGATCGATCTCTTTTAATTCCGTACGGACGATCTCGATCCCCCAGGTGCCGGTCTCTTCTTTCAGCGTCTTATGCAATTCGGAGTTGATCTTACCCCGCTCACTGTTGGCCGATTTGAGCGTCAGCGTGCCGATGATGTTCCTCAGCGTCGTCCGCGCTAAATTGACGATCTGCCATTGATAATTGTTCACGTTGTACTGGGAGCTTTTCACGCTCTCCTCATCGGACTTCACCTTGAAGTAGACCTGCGCGTCAACCCGCGCGTTCAGATTGTCGTTCGTGATGATCTCCTGCGGCTCGGCGTCGACCATCTGTTCGGTAACATTGACCAGATACATCCGCTCAACGCCTGGAATGATCCAGTGGAACCCGGCAACCGCGTACGACCGGTACTTTCCCAGCCGCTCTATTAATCCCCGGTGCGTCGGCCGTATTATCCGTATCCCAAAAAGGAATACTGCCGCCGCTATCGTAAGGATGAAATAAAAATACCCCATAGCCCCCTCCTGTGGTTACAAGCGCCTGTTTGAACAAGCGGTCCCGTTATTCCGGCAAACAGCCGTCAACAAAAATTTTTGTATATTCTCAATGTGTTATTGGCGAGGATTCTCTTTGTGTATTGCTGCTCCATCATCTCCCTTCCGCTTGCGCCCAGGCGGTCCCGCAGATTATCATCGTTAAAAAGAGCCGTAACCCTTGCCGCTAACCCCTCGAAATCTCTTATGGGAACGATAAATCCATTGATACCGTCTCTTACGATCTCGGGCATGCCTCCGGTTCGGGTGACGATGATCGGACGTGAAGTCGCCATCGATTCCAGCATAGTAAGGCCAAAAGGCTCGGGCGAACTTGACGGATACAGGCACACCTGCGAGGCCGCGTAGATATAAGGCATCTCATCCAGCTTATAACAATCGATCAAGACATTATCCCGAAGCCCAAACGATTCAACCAGGCTGACCATGTAGGCAATATCTTTTTGGTGTGTATCTCCCCAGTCGATTATGTTCTTCGTTCCGGCCAGGACCAGCATTGCTTCAGGAAACGTCTGTTTTATTATGCGCAGCGCCTTTATGCTGACATCGCAGCCCTTGGCAAGCCCCATGCGCGCGGGATGAAAGATGATCCGCCTTCCCTTCAGCTGGGGATATTTTTTGAAGAGAAGCCGAAGATTTTTCTTCGGATGGAATCTTTCTGTGTCTATCCCGTGATGGATCGTGGTAATCTTCCGGTGATCACAGCCGACGCCTATTAATTCCTTTCTGATAAAATGACTGACGGCTATGATGTGGGTCCACTTGATCTCCGTGGTCAATTTCAGAAAAAGCATGTCATCCCAGATATTGTGAGCCGTTAAAAAGATAGGTATCCCTTTCTCCCGAGAGATCTTCTCCAGGACATCAGCGTGGGGCCTGCTGAAATAATGCATGTTGTGGGCATGGAGTACATCGGGTTTTTCCTTGTTCACAAATTCAGTAAGCGTCTTTCTGAATTCTTTGTCGATACCCAGCAATCCTCTCTTGTATAACCAGTTCAGGTCCATCAGGGGAGTGCGCCGTATCCTGACCCCCTTATAGGTGTCGTTGACCTTACTCCCGTCGACGGTACCGGTCAACAACGAGGTTGTGTGCCCCATGGAAACGAATTGGGGCAATACAATGGTAAGATGCGTCTCGACGCCGCCGATGATAGGCGGAAAGCCCCAATGAAGATGCGCTATTGACAGCTTTTTTTTAGCCATTAGTAATAAAAATACTCCTTTTTATATTTCGGGACGGCCCTTTTGAAAACATACACTCTGCCGCTTTTTATGGTAACCGGCTTGTCAAATATCCCTATCGTCATATCCCCTTTTTTAGATTTCATTTTCAGTTTTATTACATCATTGGTCAATTCAAGGGTGACAAGGGCGTTTTTCCAAAAGAGCGAAAATGACATCTTATCCCATGTCCGGGGCATCACCGGATTTATACACAGCCTCTCTTTTGTTATCCGCACTCCTCCGAAACCGAAAACAGCGGCCTGCCAGGTTCCGCCAAGCGACGCGGCATGAATGCCTTCATGGGTGTTGCCGTAAAGATTGCTGATATCGGCCCGAAGCGATACATTAAAAAGATTATACGCCAGATTGAGGTTCTGCAGCTCGCACGCCATCAGAGAACAGATCGACGCGCTCAGAGAGGACCTGTGGGCTGTTCTTGCTATATAATGATCAAAGTTCGCCTTCTTCGTTTTCGCGCTGAATACGTCATTCAATAGATATAAAAGCATCACGACATCAGCCTGTTTTATCAGCTGTGTCTTCCCGATATTTTTCGCCTTTATCGATCCCGGGAGGAGCGGTATTCCGTTCTCATCGGTTGTATCAAGCGTGACCTTCTTTAATGTATGATAACCGTCAAACTGTTCGATAATTTTATCTTTGGCCACGGTGACCGCCATCCTTGAAGCTGTCTTTTTCCACTGTAACGCTTCTTTCTGTTCCATGTTAAGCTTCTTCAGCAGCGCGCGCGTGTATTTCCTATCTTTGCTTATATCAGAAAAGAGCTTTGACGCGATAAGTAGATTCCACTTCGCCATCATGTTGGTAAAGGCGTTATTATTCACATCCACGTGGAACTCGTCAGGGCCGATCACATGGTTGATCTCATACTTCTTCCTGCGCTTATTATAGGCAGCTCTCGACGCCCAGAAGCGGGCCGTCTCGAAGAGCAGCTCATAGCCGTATTTCTTCATGAAATCATGGTCTTCCGTAGCGACAAAATACTTATAGCACGCGTACGCGACGCATGCGGTAATATGATGCTCCATCAGATGCGTATGGACTCTTGATATCGTCCCGTCTATGTCGCGCGCCCACGCGGGAGTTTCCTCTTCGCCGGTCGATGCCGACTCCCAGGCAAACTTCGCCCCTTTATACCCTTCTTTCCTGGCGAGCTTTCGCGACTCGGCCAGCCTTTTGCATCTGTACAAAAGCATATTTTTTGCCAGCCTGGGAAAATTAAAAAGATAGAACGGCATCATAAAGATGTCCGCGTCCCAGAAGATATGCCCGCGATACCCTTCGGCGCTCAACGTGCGCGCGCCGATGCTTGAGAACCCTTCGTCATAATTCGCGCAGATCAGCATGTGATAGATATTGAATCTTAGATTCCTCTGCAGATCAGCGGTGCCTCCCACGACTACATCCGCTTTTTTCCACAGGCTCTCCCATGATCCTATGTGGTTATTTAAAAGAGCGGGGAAGCTGCCGCGAAAAGCCTTATTAAAAATCGAAAAGCTGTGCTGCTTGGCGTTCCGCGGATCCGCTTTGTGCGGGAAATGTTTTAAGAAAAATATTTTTGTGAAAACGACCGTCTGGTTTTTTTTCAACGCCAGGCGAAAGACATTATCTTTGGCGAAGGTCTTCTTTCCTTTATGCTGGTAATAAAACCCGCTCCAATACACTATAGTATGTTTCTTCTCCAGCGTATCCGCGACAAGATAGCCGGCTTTTTCATACTGCCCCAGCTCTCTGACCCTGAAATGCTTTCTTCTGCCCTCGCTGAAGCTTGCGGTGTTGACCACCGACGTGTCTATACCGGTATTAATGTCCAAGGTGCAGTCACTGTCAAGAGGAGTGACCGATATCTGCATGGCGCCGATATTTTTATCATGCATGGAAATAAAGCGGAGGGATTGCAGGTCATAGTGCATCTTTTTCGCGTCCCGAAAGAGCGTAGAGCGCGCCAGGAGCGCCTTCTTCAGGTTCAGCGTCCTTTGATGCCGAACAATGTCCATCGTAACAGCTTCCAGCTTCTGCCCCTCTATGGAGAACCTGAAATTAACCGGATTGGGCAGATTGGCCAATTCATCGACCTGTGAACCCATTTTGTCATAAAGACCGGCTATAAAGACTCCCGGATGCGAGCCATACGGCACTCCTTCGAGGAAACCCCTCACGCAGAAATACCCGTTGCCGAGAGTAAACTGCGATTCTCTTATGTTTTGCAGGGATCGAAGCCACTTCGTCTCCCGTATAAGCCAAAGCTCATCCCGCAGATATTCCGAATACACGTTATTATGTCTCCTTTTCTTCTCCGTAGGTATAATTGACGATCTTGCTCTTGCTCAGGTCCAGGTTCGGTACGATAATGATCCCTTTTTCGTCACCTTGAAATTTAGACCTCCTTATACCTATCTCGAGCACCCGCGCGATCTCTCCCGAAGGAAGCTTTATTTTGTCTCCTATCCGAAAGGGCCTGTCTATCATAATAAGAAATCCGGCGATGATATTCGCTATTGTGTCCTGCGCGGCCAGGGCAATGGCAAGAGAGCCAACCCCCAGCGTAGCTATCAAAGCGTTTATGTTGACTCCGTAGAAAGGTAATATCACAAGTAGCGCGACGATCCAGAGGATCGTCTTCAGCGCCCTCCGGATAAGCGGGATCAATTCATCGTCAAGGCGGGTAAGGGTCTTCATGGCAACGTTCTCCTGATACCAGATCGCGACAGCGCCGATCACCCTCTGCAGGAAGAACGCGACAAAAACGATCAGCAGGGAGCCGATATATTTTACCAGCTCATGGCGAAGATGTTCTGATATCCGGGGAGAAATTTTAAACTTATAAAAGATATAGGAAGCGAGGAAAAGGGCGAGAAGGGAAAAAGGCAAGAATGCTTTTTTCGCTACTTCAAAGCTTATGTTTTTTGAGACGCCTTTCATAATAGTACCCGCTGCCGATGGTACTATGTATTATAGCATACTATTACACTGTAAAATAAATTTTTACCACTGTCATCCCCACGAAAGCATGCCCTGAGCGCCGTGCCTGCCGGCAGGCAGGAAGTCGAAGGGTGGGGATCCATTGAATTTTCTCGCCTGGATTCCCGCTTACGCGGGAATGACAAAGATTCAAGAAAAGATTCAAGAATTAAGCAGAACGTCCTGTTAACCCTGGTCTTCAGTTTATCGATTGGCCGGTTATGAGCAGGCTTTCCGGCCAACTATCTATGGTACCCTGAGGGA
>JBDRSA010000077.1:0-23394 GCA_043825275.1 Candidatus Omnitrophota bacterium | reverse complement strand
CGCGGTTTTTCTCGACAGGTTCTGTGGCCTTATGACCATGATCATTCTGGCATCTCTTGCCATCCTGTTCGCCCGCGGATAGCTCAATGATACGCGTTTCACTTATATCATTCATATCTTCGCGGCGCTGATCGTCATTCTTCTTTGTATGCTCATAAACAGATCGTTCGCGAAAAAATTCTCCTTTTTGCTTTTTTTCCTGAAACCGGTCAGAGAAAAGTTGACAAAATTATATGATGCGATTCATAGGTATCGCCATAACAAAAAGGTCGCCGTTCAGTCTGTCGCGATCTCGATCCTCAGCCAGGTGCTCTATTTTTCCAGCATCTGCGCCCTCGCGAAAGGGATCGGAACACCGATAGCCATTCGACAGGTATTTCTTCGCATGCCGATCGTATGCGCCATAGGGCTCGTTCCGTCGATCGGAGGGCTTGGGGTCCGTGAAGGCGCGATCGTACTCCTCTTTCAGCCGCTCGTCGGAAAAGAGGCCGCTTTCGCCCTCAGCATACTGGCCCTCGTTCTCTTGATGACAGCGGGGATCATCGGCGGTATCATCTACGCGTTCAGCCCGCAATTCAGGATAAAAGCGGTCGCAAAAGAGTCTCTTTCATAAAACGTGGTCTATCATAAGGAGGTGCGGCGTGATCAACAAGGAGCTGCTTGATATTCTGGCGTGTCCCGCGTGCAAAACCGGCGTTAAGCTCATAGATTCTAAGATCGTCTGCGATTCGTGCGGGCGCCGATACCCCATTCGGGACGACATTCCCATTATGCTGATCGATGAAGCGGAGACGCCCGGCCGTGAGGGTGCCGGCAATGCGTAACATTCTTGTTATTCACGGGCCGAATCTTAACCTTCTCGGTACCAGAGAAGTTGACGTTTACGGAACGGTCACTATCAGACAGATAAACAACCGCCTTAAAAAGATCGCTGACGCTCATAAGGTCCGGCTCACGATAATGCAATCGAGTCATGAGGGAGAGATCGTTGAGGCGATCGGCGAGGCGAGAAATACGTTCGATTGTATAATCATAAACCCCGCGGCGTATACCCATACGAGCGTCGCGATACGGGACGCTGTCAGTTCGATCGACGTCCCCGTGATCGAGGCACATCTTTCAAATATTTACGGAAGAGAAGAGTTTCGTCACACCTCTCTCATAGCGCCGGTCGCAAAAGGACAGATCTCGGGATTCGGCGCGATGAGCTATGAGCTTGCGCTCGAAGCCGCGGTCAGAATGCTAAAAAAACGGAAATAACCGCCGGTCGATATCAAGCAGCGGCCTATGGACTACCAAAAGCGTATCGAGCAACTCTCAAGTTCTCTCACGGCGCTCAACATTGACGGGATATTTGTTACGAACGAAACAAATGTCGCGTACCTGAGCGGGTTCCGCGGATCCGACTCGATGATCCTTCTATCACGCCGCAAGAAGATTTTCATTACCGATTCCCGCTATGTTGAAGAAGCGGCGAGCTCCCTCAAGGAATTCGAGATCGAGCTTGTGCGGAAAACGACGTTTCAAACAGTCGCCGGGCTCGCCAGGCGCCTTCGGCTTAAAACGATCGGGTACGAGCCTATGAACCTGCCGAGCGGGGCTCTTTCAGTACTGCGGAAAACTGCCGTCGGGTCCGACTTTGTCCCCGTAATGAACGCTGTTGAGCGCTTGCGCCAGATCAAAGACAATAACGAGATCAGGCGCATAAAGATCGCGGTCGGTCTCACCAAAAAGGCGATACGGGCATCCTTGCGGAGGTCCAACGGCCCGGGGATGACGGAAAAGCTGATGAGCGACCTGATCGAGATCGATTTTTTGAAAGCGGGCGGGAGAGCCGCTTTCGGCCCGATCGTTGCGGTTAACAGCAATTCGTCAAAGCCCCATGCCGTTCCCGGAAAAAGGCTTCTCAATCCGTGTACCGTGCTCATGATCGACATCGGAGCCCAGGTTGACAGGTACAATTCGGACTTGACAAGGACGTTCCTTTTGGGTAGAATACCCCGTACTATCAGTAGGATATACAGCATAGTGGAGGAGGCCCAGCGAGCCGCGATACGCGCGATCCGGCCTGGGGTTCCGGCCTCCGAGATCGACCTTACCGCACGGCGGCGCATCTATAAAAACGGATTCGGCAAACACTTCGGTCACTCCCTGGGGCACGGCGTGGGCCTTGATGTCCACGAAGCTCCGACTGTCGGGAAAAACAATCAACATCCTTTGCGCGAAGGAATGGTATTCACCGTAGAGCCGGCGGTCTATGTTCCGCGGCTTTGCGGCGTACGGATCGAAGATATGGTCGTTGTCACCAAAAAAGGCTGTGAGGTACTGTCTCAATGATAACTCCGAGAGATTTTAGAACAGGCGTCGTTGTAAACATTGACGGACAGCTTTTTGTCGTATTAAAAGCGCAGCATTACAAGCCCGGCAAGGGCGGCGCCTTTGTCCGCGCAAAACTGAGGAACCTCAACACCGGCCTCCTCAAAGAAGGGACGATGCGCCCCGATGAAAAATACGAAGAGGCCTATATAGAAGAGAAGGAGATGCAGTATCTCTATGGTGACGAAAGCACGTATCATTTTATGGACAACAAGACATTCGAGCAGATCGCGATAGACAGTGAAACGCTCGGCGACGCGACCAACTTCCTGAAAGAGAATAATATGATCACGGCAGAAATGTATAAAGGCAAGGTCATAGGCGTACGGCTGCCGATCTTTGTTGTTCTGGAGATCACGCATACTGAACCCGGATTCAAAGGAGATACATCGAGATCCGGCACGAAGCCGGCTACTCTGGAGACAGGCGCGATGATCCAGGTGCCTCTTTTTGTGGAAACAGGCGCCAAAGTTAAGATCGATACGCGGACCGGAGACTACGTAGAGCGGGCATAGAATCGTTAAGAGGAGGTCCATTCAGTTGAATATGAAAGAGCTGAAGGAAATGATCAATCTGATGAACGAGAACAGCCTCAACGAACTTGAGGTTGAAAAAGAAGGCCTTCGCATCAGGCTCAAAAAAGGAGTCGGCGGAACACACGAACAGGATGTCGAAGTTGTTCGGTCCGCAAGGGCGCTCCCCGCGGAGCAGCCGCCGCCGATCGAGAAAAAGAATACGGTGGAAATAAAGTCGCCGATGGTTGGAACTCTGTACCGGTCGCCGTCGCCGGAGGCCGAAGCCTATGTAAAGATCGGGGACACTATCGAGATCGGCCAGGTTATATGCATCATAGAAGCCATGAAACTGATGAATGAAATAAAATCCGAGGTGCGCGGAAAGATCGTCGACATCCCGGTCGATAACGGCCAACCCGTAGAGTTCGGCCAGGCGCTTATTGTCGTTGAAATTCCATAGCGGGCACCGAAACGATGTTTTCAAAGATCCTAATAGCTAACAGGGGAGAGATTGCTCTCCGTGTAATGCGTGCCTGTAAGGAGATGGGTATTAAGACAGTGGCCGTCTATTCCGAGGCCGACATAGAGTCACTCCATGTGCAGTTCGCCGATGAGGCGGTCTGCGTCGGCGGAAAATCCCCCGCAAGCAGCTACCTGAACATTCCCAACATCATCAGCGCGGCGGAAATAACCGATGTGGAGGCGATCCATCCCGGATACGGGTTCCTTGCCGAAGACGCCCATTTTACCGAGATATGCGAGTCATGCCAGATCAAGTTTATCGGGCCGACATCTGAAAATATTCGTTTAATGGGCGATAAGATGACCGCGAAAGATACCGTTCGAAAATCCGGCTTGCCGGTCATCCCCGGTTCGAAGAGCCTCGTCAAAACAAAAGAAGACGCTCTCAAGATCGCCAAGCACATGAAATATCCGGTGATCATAAAAGCGTCCGCGGGAGGGGGCGGCAAAGGAATGCGCGTTTGTCATAACGATGTCCGGCTGATCGGCGCGTTTCTTACCGCGCAGCGGGAAGCGGAGGCGGCGTTCGGCTCTTCCGACGTCTATATCGAAAAGTACATCGAGGATCCCCGCCACGTTGAAGTACAGATCCTGGCGGACGAACACGGGCATGTGATCCATCTCGGCGAAAGAGACTGCTCCGTGCAGAGAAGGCATCAAAAACTGATCGAAGAGTCGCCGTCGCCGGCGATTGACGCTCGCCTGAGAAAACGGTTGTGCGAAATGGCCGTCAAAGGGGCCAAAGCGGTCAATTATGAAAACGCGGGAACAATAGAGTTCCTCGTTGACGCGAACGATAATTTCTATTTTATGGAGATGAACACCAGGATACAGGTCGAGCATCCGGTAACCGAGATGGTGACCGGCGTCGATCTGATCAAAGAGCAGATCCGCATCGCCGCCGGCGAAAAGCTTAAGATCAAGCAGGACGATATTAAGCGAAGCGGGCATTCGATCGAGTGCAGGATCATGGCGGAAGATCCCGAAAATGATTTTATGCCGTCTCCCGGAAGGATCACGACGTTCAACGCCCCGGGCGGCTTCAGGGTCAGATTCGACTCCTGCGCGTACTCAGGGTACGAAGTTTCGCCCTACTATGACTCGATGATCGGCAAGCTTATAACGCACGGAAGGAACAGGGCTGAAGCCATTAGTATCATGCGCCGGGCCCTCGATGAACTCGTTATTGAGCCGATCAAGACAACCGTAGATTTTCATAAAAGAGTTATGTCAGACCCCGCTTTTGTTCGAGGAAAGTTTTCTACGAACCTTGTAGATAGGATCACCGGCAACGTATTAGGCGGACGATCAAAGAAAGGATAGCTGTATTATGGCAAACGATCTATCACAGCAGGAAAGCTCTACGGATATAGGATCGATAAAGATCAATAATGAGGTGATATCCTCAGTGGCATGCTCAGCCGCTATGGAAGTTGACGGCGTTCACAAGATCGTCGGCAGCATCGGGCGGGGGCTCCTCGGGCTCATAACAAGAAATCCCTGCGCGAAAGGGGCCCGGGTCATCTCCGAGGACAGCGAGACAAAGATCAAAATGTCCATTATCGTTGAATACGGCAACGACATCCCTTTCGTCGCCGATATGGTGCAGAAGAACGTAAAATCCGCGGTCGAAAAGATGACCGGGCTGCACATTTCGGCGGTTGACATCAGCGTCGAAGGCGTCTGCCGCAATCAGACGAATGACGTTGAAAGGCAGGGGGCCCGTTCGTGCCAACCGGCGAACGCCAAACAAGGGGGGACGAGATGATGAAATTCCTGAACGGTTTGGTATTTTTGTTGTGCTCTTTATTTTTTATTTCTCTCGGCGCCTTTATTGTCGCGTTCGCTTTTGACGCGTTTCAAGTTTCGATCATTACCGACGCGATTGAAGCCGCGGCTTCGAATGTCCAGATCAAGCTCGCGCTCGGAGCTGCCGGCGCGATCCTTACGCTCATCACCGTTCTGGTGCTGCAAAACTCTCTGGGAGCCATACAGCGTGAAAAAACGATCGCTTTCGAAAACCCCGACGGCCAGGTCCTGATCTCCTTGACCGCCATCGAGGATTTTATAAAGCGCGCTATGAAACAATTGCCGGAGGTTAAAGAGCTGCGTCCGAGCGTCAGGGCAAACAAGAAAGGCGTCAGCATTACCAGCAGGGTCACGCTCTTCTCGGACACAAATCTTCCGGAAACGACCGGGCGGATACAGAACATTGTAAAGGAGAGAGTGCAAAGCCTTCTTGGTATTGAGGAGCCGGTCAACATACGGGTACATGTCGCCAAGATCGTCAATAGGGAATCGCCTGCTTTAAAAGACGCTAAAAAAGATGATGCCCCCGCGGCATATCGAGGAATTGAGTACAGTACTGACTAACATTCGAGGAGGAGAAAAAAGAACCATGAAGAAGATCGCGACATTGACCGGTGGAGGTGATTGCCCCGGCTTGAACGCTGTCATAAGGGCGATCGTGCGAAAAGCCGTTGTCGATGGAGTTCAGGTCGTCGGTATTAAGAACGGGTGGAAGGGGCTTGTCGAGCTTGATACGACCGACCTGGATCTTAATACTGTATCAGGGATCCTCCCCAAGGGAGGCACGATACTCGGAACGAGCCGCACGAATCCCTACAAAAAACCGGGCGACCTGGAAAAAGTTATCGCGAATTACAGAGAGCTCGGCATCGACGCGCTGATCGCTATCGGCGGCGAAGATACATTGGGCGTCGCGAACAGGCTTGTTAAAGAGAATAAGGGGCTGAATGTTGTCGGCGTCCCGAAAACGATCGACAACGATATTTCCGCCACCGATTTCACTTTCGGGTTCGACACGGCGGTTAATATCGCGAGCGAAGCGATCGACCGTTTGCATACAACCGCGGAGAGCCACCACCGGATCATGGTTGTCGAAGTGATGGGCAGGCATGCCGGATGGATCGCGCTCTATTCCGGATTGGCGTCGGGAGCCGACGTTATCCTGGTCCCGGAGATCCCGATCGACATTGATGAAACCTGCGCCCTCCTGAAGCGCCGCCATCAGCGCGGGAAATCTTTCAGTATTGTCGTTGTTTCAGAGGGAGCGAGCTTCGGCAAGGACGATCTCGTTCTTCAGGAAAAAAAGCTCGACTCGTTCGGCCATGTCAGGCTCGGCGGCATCGGAGAGGCCCTCGCGAAAAAGATCGAAGATAAGACCGGATTCGAAACGCGCGTTACCGTACTGGGGCACACGCAGCGCGGCGGAACGCCGAGTTCATTCGACCGGGTGCTCGGGACCCGGTTCGGCGTGAAAGCGTATGATCTTGTTAAGGAAAAAAAATTCGGCTTTATGGCGAGCTTGCGCGGGAACGACATTGTGGCTGTCCCCATTCAGGACGCCGTCGGCGTTCTGAAAACCGTTGACATGGACCTCTACAACATGGCGAAAGTGTTTTTCGGATGATGAAAAATACAATTCAAGACCTGATCCTTGAGAACATCGAGACAAATACGGCGCTTTTGGATGAACGCTCGGTCCGGGCGATCGCTCAAGCTGCCGGGGCGATCATCCGCTCGCTTAAAAAGGGCGGAAAAGTCATTCTCTTCGGTAACGGCGGAAGCGCTTCTGACAGCCAGCACATAGCAGCCGAACTTGTCGGGAGATTTCAAAAAGAGCGGAAGGCGCTGCCGGCGATCGCCCTTACTACGAATACATCGATCATTACCGCGATAGCGAACGACTACGGATACGATACGGTTTTCACGCGACAGATCGACGCGCTCGGAAGAAAAGGAGACATCGCGATCGGGATCTCTACGAGCGGATCGTCGCCGAACGTGATCAGCGCGATCAAGTCCGCGAGGAAATCCGGGCTGACCACGATCGCGCTTGCGGGCGGAAGTTCCGGCAGCAAGCTTGCGAAGTCAGCGGCGCTATCTATCGTTGTTCCGGTGAAAAAAACGGCGAGAGTGCAGGAAGCGCACGCTCTTATCGGCCATATAATCTGTGAGCTTGTTGAATCCGGGATCGCGTAAATGCTCACAAAAAAGATAAAGAACCTTCAGGAGCTGCGGCGGATCACCGCAAAGCTTCGTTCCAAGGGACACAAAGTCGTTTTTACGAACGGCTGCTTTGACATTCTTCATTACGGCCACGTGGCGCTTCTTGATGATTCAAAAAATAAGGGAGACGTCCTCATTGTCGGAATAAACAGCGACGCGTCGGCGCGCGCGATAAAAGGACCCGGCCGCCCTCTGAATAATCAGCTCGACAGGGCGATGGTCCTGGCGGCTCTTACGTGCGTCGATTACGTCACAATTTTCAACGAGCGGACCCCTGAACGCGTTATCAATGTTTTGCGCCCGGACGTACTCGTGAAGGGGGGAGACTGGAAGCCGAAGGATATAGTTGGATCTATTTTTGTCCGATCGTACGGCGGAAAGGTCGCCAGGATCCCGATCCGGAAGGGGCGGTCCACGACAACGCTGATCAAAAAGATCAGGAATCGTTATTGAAATTCAGTTATGAAAAATGACATACTGCGCATTGTCGACGCCAACCTGAACAGATCCGCTGAAGGATTGAGGGTTTGCGAAGACATATCCCGGTTCCTCCTTGAAGATCCATCGCTCACGAGGCGGTTGAAGGCGGCTCGTCATAAAATTAATGATACATGTACGTATGCGTCACGCCGTAAGCTGCACGAATCCAGGGATTCCGGCCGGGATATCGGAAAAGAGTATTCAAGGATCGAAAGCGGCCGGAGCGATTCCGTTGATGTTTTTACGGCGAATCTACAGAGGGTAAAAGAGTCGCTCAGGGTACTCGAAGAGATCTCGAAGCTTTTTGCCGGGGAACAGCCGGCGCGATTCAAAGCGCTCAGGTTCAAAATGTACGACATTGAAAAAACCGCGTCAGGGAAGCTTGTGTCGTTCCGCGGCAGGAATACGCTGCCGGCAAAAAGAAAAAGGCGGTAGAAACATGACCCAGCTTGAAATAGCGAGAGAGATGAAGATCTCCGTGTACGCGCGATTGATCGCCGAGCGCGAAGGCGTAGCGGCTGAAACCGTTCGGGAATCGATAGCGAACGGACGAGTCGTGATTCCCGCGAATCGTAACCGAACCATCGCGAAGCCGTGCGGTATAGGGGAGGGACTCACCACCAAGGTCAACGCGAACATAGGGACATCAAAAGATTTTTCCGATCTGGCAACTGAGCTCGAAAAAACCGATGCCGCTATAGCCGCCGGCGCGGATACGATCATGGACCTTTCAACGTGCCCGAACTCAAAGAATATCAGAAAAGAGATACTCGCCCGGTCGATCGTTCCTGTCGGAACTGTTCCGATATATGAAACGATCGTTGAGGGCCTCAGGCGAAACAGAGAGATACAGGATATCCCGAGCGAGGCATTCTTTGAGACCCTCCAGGCGCAGGCCGAAGAAGGGGTCGATTTTTTTACTATCCACGCCGGCGTGACAAAAGCCGCTATCGAAACGCTCAAAAAGCACCCCCGCATTCTTGATATTGTCAGCAGAGGAGGCGCCATCCTGGCCGAATGGATCGAAAAGAACAACAAGGAGAACCCTTTCTATAGCGAATTCGAACGCGTGCTATCGATCGCACAAAAACACGATGTTACGCTCAGTCTCGGCGACGGGCTCAGGCCGGGCTCTATCATCGACGCGACCGACGCGGCTCAAGTTTTCGAGCTTTACACGCTCGGAGAGCTCCAAAAGCGAGCCGTAGAATACGGCGTACAGGTCATGATCGAAGGGCCCGGACATGTGCCGATCCATCAAATTCGGTCGAATGTAACGCTCCAGAAATCTATATGCAACAAGGCGCCTTTCTACGTACTCGGGCCGCTTGTAACCGATATCGCTCCGGGGTATGACCATATAACCGGAGCGATCGGCGGAGCGATCGCGGCTTCAGCGGGAGCGGATTTCCTCTGCTATGTAACGCCGTCAGAGCACGTACGTCTTCCCAGCGTCGAAGATGTTCATGAGGGCGTTATCGCGTCAAAGATAGCGGCCCACGCCGCTGACATCAGCAAAGGGATAAAAGGGGCCGTAGAACGCGACCGGCAAATATCCCTGGCGCGAAAAGCGAGGGACTGGCGAAAACAGTTCTCGCTCGCGCTCGATCCCGAAAAACCGAAAAAGCTCAGAGCGCTGTCAGAGCCTCGCGATCAGGAGGTCTGTACAATGTGCAGTGAATTCTGCTCGATCCGCCAGGCGGAGAAGGTATTAAAGAGATGAGCCCGCGTCGGTCGATCGTCGTTATCGGGTCAGTCGCGATCGATTCTGTTGAAACACCCTTCGGCAGGCGCGATAATGTTTTGGGAGGGTCGGCGACGTACTTTTCATTGGCATCCCGAATGTTCAACGATGTCAACATCGTCGCTACGGTCGGAAAGGATTTTCCGAAACGTTTCTCGAACGTATTTACCCGTTTCAGCATTGGAACCGATGGGCTCACGGTCGGTAAAGGCGATACATTCGCGTGGAAGGGGCGGTACGGCGTCAACATAAACGAGGCGCAAACGATCTATACACGATTGAACGTATTTGAGAAATTCAAACCGGTCATTCCTGTTAACCTGAAAAATTCGAGAACTATTTTTCTCGCGAATATTGATCCTGTTCTCCAGGCCGATGTTCTTACTCAGGTAAAACGGCCCGCGCTGACCGCGTGTGACACGATGAACTTCTGGATCGATCAAAAAAAGAAAGAACTTCTCAATGTTTTTAAAAAGGTCGACCTGGTCCTCCTGAACGAGACAGAAGCAAAAACGCTGTCCGGCGAAAAAAATCTTATTCGCGCGTCCCGTTGGATCATTTCGAAAGGACCAAAGATGGTGGCCGTAAAAAAAGGGGAGAATGGCGTATTTTTTTCGAACGGCTCACGCTGTTTTCTCGCGCCGGCATTCCCGCTTGAGACCCTAAAGGATCCGACCGGCGCCGGAGACTCGTTCGCCGGCGGTATGGTCGGGTATTTAAGCACGGTCAGAAAGATCAATGAATCGGCGATCAGAAAAGCAATAATATACGGAAGCGTTCTCGGTTCATTCTGCGTCGAGGATTTTAGCGTAAACAGGCTGATAAAACTGAAGAAGCGCGATATTATTAAAAGATATACGGCGCTGAGAAGATTAACCGCTTTTTGATATCGGCATACCAAGTGTTGGAATATGTTGTATGCGAGCGTAACTCAATGGCAGAGTGCCAGCTTCCCAAGCTGGTTACGAGGGTCCGATTCCCTTCGCTCGCTCCATCCTTCGACTCGCCCACCGATGGCGGGCTCGCTCAGGATTGACTGAAAAAACGAGTCGAAGGGCATCTATGCTGAATTTGCGCGGGGATCGCGTGAAATTTTTTGTAACTATATTAACGTTATCGATATTCATATCCGGCTGCGCTGCGGGTCCGCGCGGTCCCTCCGTTCGTCGATCCATGCCCAAAAAAGAAGTTCGGGCCGGCGGCTTCCATGAGGTAAAAAAGGGGGAGACACTTTGGCGCATATCACAATGGTACGGCGTAAGCGTCGATGAACTGGCCAAGGCGAACAATCTCGATGACGCGGGGATCATAAAAATAGGCCGGCAGCTTTTTATACCCGGCGCGAGAGAGAGGATCGAGTCCGCTGAGGCCGCATGTGAGGTAGACAAAGACCCCTTCATATGGCCCGCGAAAGGAACTATCGCGGAATATTTTGGGACTTCCGATAACGACGTAGCAAACAAAGGACTGGATATTTCCGCGCAGTTCGGCGGCAATGTACGCGCGTCAAGATCGGGACGCGTTGCCTATTGCTCCGATCGTATTAAAGGGTTCGGGAAGACCGTCATACTCGATCACGACGATGATTTTCAGACGGTGTACGCGCACAATTCCGACATTCTTGTCGCTCAGGGTAACCGTGTTCGCCAGAACGATATTATAGCAAGATCCGGAAGCCGAGGGGGGCATACCCCGCTGCTTCATTTTGAGATACGAAAACGGGGAGTGCCTCGAAACCCGCTTTTCTATTTGCCGGAACGATAAAAAGAAAATATTAATATGTTCAGTGAGCCTGTTGTAGGAAAATATTTTTTTGGAAGAAATGATCTGCTGCAGCTTCTCGACAAACGCGTTGAGACGCTCAAGGACGGTTATCGGCAAAACGTCGCGATCACCGGGCAGAGCATGACCGGAAAATCATCTCTTTTGCAGCACTTCCTCTACACTATCCGAGATGATTCTTTTATTCCGATCTATGTTGAACTCGGAAAGGAATCTTTCCAATCGTTCGCAAGCAAGTTCATAGCTACCCTCCTTTACAATTCCCTTAGATCACAGGGCGACAAGACAACAGGAACCATCGATTCCCTTCTCGAAAGAGCGCAGAACATTATCCCGAGAACTGCCGACGCGATCAGACACATTCTCGAGCAGATCGAAAAAAAGCAAATGTCAGACGCATACTTCGGGCTGCTGGGCCTTACGTCCTCACTGAGAGAAGAAACGTCAAAATCGTGCATCGTTATCCTCGATGAGTTCCACAACATCGAATCGTTCGACATTAAGAATCCTTTTTCTATATTCGGGAAAGTCATTATGCTTCAAAAAGACACCATGTATATTGTTACCAGCTCCCGGATGAACACTATCAAGAAGATCCTCCAGGAAAAGCTCGCTCTTCTTTTCGGTAATTTTGAGGTTGTCGAACTGAAAGGATTCAGGTATTCCGTCGCATCTGATTACATAGAACGCAGGATCAAGCCGCTCGCGATCGACCCTGCCACCAAGAGATTCCTTATCTCGTTCACCGATGGCAACCCATTCTACCTCAACTATCTCTGCGGCGAAGCAAAAAATATCGCGCAGGCGTTGTCACGATCTATGATCGATCAAAGCGACGTTGAGGAAGCCACTCTGAGCCTTGTTTACGGCTCGAACGGGACCATACATCAGTATCTGCTTAATTTTCTTCTGAATAACCTTGATGGCGGAAATCGGGACACGCACTTAACTGTTCTCGTGTCGCTCGCAAAAGGCTGCAATAAGCTTAAAGAGATAACGCGGGATCTCAAAAAGAATTCAAGCGACGTCTCAAGGATACTTGAGGAGCTTATTGAAATAGGGATCATTTCAAAGCGCGGGGCTTTTTATATCATTGACGACAGCGTTCTAAGGTTCTGGCTGTATCACGTGTATCACGCAAAACAGACGATGCTCATCAATTATGTCCTAGAAAGAGCAAGCGCGTACCGATCCGACCTCAAAGCCTATATCTCCGATTACTCCCAAGACGCGAACAAGGGCATTTTCTCAAAGGTTGTTGAGCTTTTTGACCTCTTCGCGAACGATTACGTGCAGCATGGCGACAAGACGATCCTTTTGCCGCAGTTTACCAGGGTCGGCGTCGGTACCTACGATGATATTACGCCCCATATCGTCGCCACCGCGAAAAACAAGTGCTGGGTCTGTAGAATATACACTTCGATAATAAACGAGGACGACATAGCCGACTGCCTGAGAAATATGAAATCTTCTCCGCAGAAAATCGCGAAATATGTCGCCGTTCCTCTGGCCGGGATAGATGAAAACGCGAAATTGCTCGCCAAGGAACTTAAGATCGCCCTCTGGGATCTTGAATTTATCAATATGCTGCTTCATGTATACGGGAAAAACGGTGTTATTCTTTATTAAAAAAGGTCATTGCTGTCCCAATTAGCAAAAACTGAACTTTAACTGTAATTCCTCCGGTGGCGCCTTACTGCGCTCCTGGAATGGCGCATTCAGCCAGTCCCAGAGGTTGCGCCGCGCAAAAAGATTCGCGGGCAGTATAGAACAGAGTGTATAAAGCGACCAAGAGAACCTTGATTTGAACTTTAAGTACGATAAGAGCAGATACGTTATCAGCGCGACCCATAATTGGGACAGCAGGGCGTTCTGTGAGGTGCCGACAAAGCTCTTCACTTTAAGCTGTTGCTTGATGGCTTTGAAGAATAACTCTATTTGCCACCGTTCTTTGTAAATCTTAGCTATCGTAGCCGCTGACCACGTGAAGTTGTTGGTAAGGATCACTATGGCCTTGCCGGTCACAGGGTCTTTTGAACGGACCCGGCGAAGCTTTGAAGGGTACTTCTGCTTCGAATAGAATCCCTTAAGTTCGATGACCTGATCCGAAAGAATATATTTGAAGCGGGAGACATTTTTGCGCTCGGTTACCCGATACTGGGCGTTCCGCTTCGTCCTGGTGACAAAAAAGACCCCTTTGTCGTCGAGAGATTTATACCACCGGAAGTCGGTAAAACCTCTGTCGAAGATGGCCACGTCGCCCCGCTCAAGCGGTATGGAGGGGGCCACTTGTGTCTCGTGGACCTTACCGGTAGTCACGACCATGAAGGTGGGCAGGTATCCCGCATGGTTGAGCTTCACATGGAGCTTCACAGCGCCCTTTTTGGTGCGGAACTTCGCCCAATCATAGAGCGATAGGCACAAGGAGATGATAGTAGCGTCTATAGTATAGAGCGGATTCTTGAACCGGAATTTATGCCGTGGCGCTATTGCCTGACATTTGGACAGCATGGCCAGGAAGATTTTTTTAAAAAGCTCATGCGAGCGATGCTCATTGGCATAGGCAAGCGTAGAACGATGAATCGGCTTGATGCCTGCGTGATAGAGCATCGCGCTTTGAGTAGCAAGGCCGGCTTCAATGCCCCGCAAGCTATCTTGCCCTGAGAGCTGGCCAAAGAGCATTGCGACAAAGTGATTCCATGAGGTAAACCCTCTGGAATGGTATTCGGTCCCGGTCTCTGAAACGGCTTTTTGAAATTCGTATCGCGAAAACATTTTTAGCATTTGTCCCAAGATTGTGTTATTATGGTGCATAGCCTAACCCTCCTTATTTGCCGACGTGAGTCGGTGATGGTAATGGTTGATTGCTATCACCATCATAAGGATTCGGTTAGGCTTTTTCAATCATAATTTGGACGCACATGAAAAAAGGTTATTGTTCATGAGGATCATCGTCCTTTCGGACACCCACATTCCTATATCTTCACGTGATCTGCCGCCCGAGGTTTACGCGCAGGCGCGCGCCGCCGACATGATCATTCATGCCGGCGATATTACCGAACCAGAATTTCTGAACAGGCTCAAGAAGATCGCTAAGACCGTAGCTGTCTGCGGGAACATGGATTCGCCTGATCTCAGAAAAACATTACGGTCAAAAGAGGTCGTCCGCGCGGGGAGCGTTCGGATCGGGATAATCCACGGTCACGGCGCTCCATCCTCACTTGAGGAGCTTGTATTACGCGAATTCAAGAACGTCGATGTTATCGTTTTCGGTCATTCGCATATCCCGCTTAACAAATCAAGGGACGGCGTCCTGCTTTTTAATCCAGGGTCACCGACCGACAAGATATTCGCGACACAAAATTCCTTCGGGATCTTGAGTGTATCGGGAACAACGGCGCACGGAGAGATCATACGAATCGAAAGAGGCGAACAATGAACAATATCCCTGTTATTACGATCGAAGGTACAACGCTCCCTGACGCATGGGAACAGGCCGTTGTCGCGACCTGGGAGCGGGGCTTGCGTATGCGGACCGAATACGACAAACCGAACGATGAACCGAGCAGGGACTGTACGATGATACTCATCGTCAATGAACCGATGACCGAGCCGAGAATTCATCGCGCTTTTCCGGGCGGACTGGAAGATCTGGAAGTATATCGCCGGGAGGTTGTCGATGGCGTGCACGATCATTGGATCAATCCCGAAGAGGGGAAGTGGAGCTACACCTACCACCAGCGTCTTCGCAGCTATTCTTTCGGCAAAGAGAAGGTTGATCAGATCGGTTATATTATCGAAAAACTGTCCCAATCTCCTCATTCCCGCCGCGCTCAGGGGATCACCTGGAACCCCTTGTCTGATCCGCCGTCTGATGACCCGCCCTGCCTTCAGAGGATATGGTGCAGGCTCGTTGAGTTACCGGGCGGCAAGTTCAGTCTTAACATGAATACGCACTGGAGATCGCGCGACGCGTACAAGGCGGGCTTTATGAACATTTTCGCTATTACCGACATGCAGAGGATCATAGCCGGGGAGATATCGGAAAATATCGGAAGATCCGTTTCCGTCGGGCGCTATGTCGACATAAGCGACAGCTTCCATATCTACGGAAGTTACGCGAAAGAATTCGACAGGTTCCTGAACACGATCCGGCGGAGAAATTTCACTGAAAAGACCTGGAATTCAGAATTTGCGGCGCCATTCTTTGAAGATGCTCAAAAACGGCTCGCGCTTGAAAAAGGATCGCAATGAGGAAAATGTGGGCTCCCTGGAGGATCGAGTATATACGCGGCCTTGAAGGGAAAAGGAAGTGCGTATTGTGCGTCGGCAGATCAAAAACAAACGATCGGCGCAATTTTATTGTCGAGCGCTCTCATTATTCCTTTTCGATCCTCAATATCTACCCCTACAACAACGGCCACATTATGGTCGCCCCCTACCGGCATGTCAAAACGATCGAAAACCTGTCTACCGCTGAAATGAACGATATCATGCGCCTTGTCGTCAAAACAAAGCGCGCCCTTGATACAACGATGAAGCCGCACGGCTACAACATCGGGATCAACCTCGGAAGATCGAGCGGCGCGGGCATTGATAAGCACTTGCATTTTCATATTGTCCCGCGCTGGAACGGCGATACCAATTTCATGCCTGTCATATCCGATTTAAAAGTTCTTTCCGAGTCCCTCGAGTCTCTTTACGATCGTTTGCAACGGCCGCACAAAAGGAAACATGCGAAGAAGCGCTCTTGAAGAACGCGAGAAGCACTTAGCCCCCTACGCGCAGCGAAGCTCTCTCTCAAAAGGAAGATGCCACCCTGAACCGGAGCACCCCTATCGGTCATGCTATCAGCGCGACAAAGACAGGGTCATCTATTCTACCGCGTTCCGCAGGCTCGAATACAAGACACAGGTTTTTGTAAACCACGAAGGAGACTACTACAGAACAAGGCTTACCCATACCCTCGAGGTGGCCCAGATAGCGCGATCGATCGCGCGCGCGCTCCGCCTGAACGAAGATCTTGTTGAGGCGATCTCGCTCGCGCACGACCTGGGGCATACGCCGTTCGGCCATTCCGGCGAAGACGCGCTTCGTGACATCATGAAAGATCGCGGTGGATTTGAGCACAACGCTCACGGGCTCCGTGTTGTTGACTATCTCGAAAAGCGATATCCTGATTTTACCGGCCTCAACCTAACTTTTGAAGTGCGGGAAGGGATCGTAAAACATTCTACGCCCTTCGATCGTCCGAGGCCGATCATTCCTTTCGAATCGAAAGGAACGCCGTTTCTCGAAGTTCAAGTCGTCGACATTGCCGACGAAATCGCTTACGATAATCACGACCTCGATGACGGTATAACCAGCGGACTGTTAACCGAAGAACAGTTAAAAGCCGTTCCATGCTGGAAGACGGCGTACCAGGCGGCAAAAAAAACATATCCGAACATTAACCAAGAATCGCGCAAGTTCCAGATCATCAGGTTCCTCATCAACGCGCAGGTAACCGATCTTATCACACAGACCGAGAAGAACATCAAGAAATACAAGATATCCGACCCCGCTGATACCGCGAAGGTTCCCCACAAGCTTGTCTTGTTCTCGAAGTCCATGGTGATCGAACGCGATCCCCTGAAGGATTTTCTTCATAAAAACCTGTACCAGCACTTCAGGGTGGTCAGAATGTCGACCAAAGCGTACCGTTTTGTATGCGACCTCTTTAACGTGTATCTTAAGAACCCGAATCAACTTCCTCCGAACACAAAAGAACGACTCTCGAGAGAGGATAAATACAGGGTCATCTGCGATTATATCGCGGGAATGACCGACCGGTTCGCGCTTGATGAATACAAAAAATTCTTCGACCCCTATGAGCGCGTCTAGCCTAAGAATAATATTTGACGCGCCAACGCGCAAAAACTACACTATGATTATAGAGGCCCTTTTGCGGTGCAGATAGAGATACAGCGGGAATTGATCCAGAAAATAAAATCCTCCGATCTTCTCAAGAGGGGGGAGGACCGCTTTGGGGCGGTTTTTGGGTCGGTTTCGTGGTGGATAACCCCCCGCATCCCTTCGCATGTCCACGAACTCAAAAAGATCCTTTTCGCCAAACTCACGCTCCCGATTTCACGTCTCATAAAATCACCTATCCGTATTGCCTCGGCACGCAAAGCATTGATCAAGTCGGGAAAAACACGCCACATAGAACGCTTTTCGATCCATAACGGCCCGCAGGGTTTTGTGTATCCTATCGTTATGCAAAATACTGTTTGCGGCTTCATGGGAGCGCTGGTCACTAAAAAGAATATCGACGAGAGGCTCTTCGCTCTATTTGCCTCGTTCGCCGATGCCGTCATCCGCGAGGCAGGGAAAGGGATAGAGCTCGAGAAGCTCTATGAGACCGTCCGGCCCCGCGCGATCGCGCTCTCCACGGTCCACACCGTTCATCGTCTTCTCAGTTCCACGCTCGATCTCAATGAGCTTCTGCCTCGCATTGCCCGTCTTACGCTGCAGATCCTTCGAGCCAACCGCTGCTCGATCAAGCTTGTGGACAGCAAAAGAAAAGTGCTCCTTCCAAAAGTTACCGTTGACCTCCGGAAGAAGAAGATCCGCCTCAAGAAAGTCCGTATCGGAAGATGGGCTCCCGGAAAGGCCGTCAAGCAGGCCCGAACGATACGAAGAGATAATTATCTTTCAACGCCTCTGATCGATGAAGACGTTGTCGGTGTTATAACCATTTATGACAAGATCGACAAGCGCCCATTCACTTCTTTTGACGAAGAAATAATGACGACCCTGGCCGAACAGGCGGTCATAGCGATCAAAAACGCGCAATTGTACAAAGAGCAGGAGCGGCTTACTCTCGGCGGCATCAAATCACTCGTTGCCGTGCTGAACGCGCACCGGCCAAAATCGTATCGTCAACCAATAGTATCGCTTCACAAGATCTCCCTCATGATGGGCCACGAGCTGAAGATGGATGAGAACGAGCTAAAGACGCTTGAGTACGCTTCGGTGCTTCATGACGCCGGCCAGCTTGTCGTTCCCGAAAAGGTGCTCACCAAGCCGACAAAGCTTACCGGGGAGGAGTTCGAGTTGGTAAAAGAGCACCCGATGCGCGGCGTAAAATTCATCCGCCCCATGAAAGCGCTTCGATCCGTCATTCCGATCATCCTTCATCACCACGAAAATTATGACGGTACCGGGTATCCGAAAGGACTTAAAAAGGACCAGATCCCTCTTGGGGCCAGTGTCATGGCTGTCGTCGGCTCGTTCGAAGCTATGATCACCCGGCGTCCGTACCGAACGCCGCTCGGTATTGACGACGCGGCCGAAGAGATCGCGAAGAATAGCGGCACGCAATTTGACCCTGAGGTTGTCGCGGTATTCCTGCGAGTTATGAAACGGCGGGAAGTACGATCGATGCTGCGGAAGGAGATCGATGGATCTTAACGGTGCTTTGCGATCATCGGTCCACAGAAAGATAATCCATTTCTTTCACGACAATCAGGCAAGCGTTGATACGTCGCGCGGGATAGCGGCATGGGTCCACGAAGATCGCGCGAACGTTAAAAAAGCCCTCGAAGAGCTTGTCCCCCTCGGCATTCTTTCCGCGCACCGATCTACTTCGATGACCGGATACAGCTATACGATCGATCCGAAGCTTATGAAGAAAATAGGCAGGCTGCTTAAAAAAAATACGTAGCCCTGCTTCGATCCACCGCCCCTTCACACAATAGCGGATCGCCATGGACAATTTCCTAAAACATTACCGTCAGTTGAATAAAGAGCAGGCTTTGGCTGTTGACGCCACAGAAGGGCCGTTTCTTGTGCTTGCCGGCCCCGGGACCGGGAAGACCCAGCTTTTGTCGGTGCGCGCCGCGGCTATTGTTCGTAAAAAACGTATCGATCCCGGCAGGATCCTTGTTCTGACCTATACGAACGCCGCGGTCAGGGCAATGAAAGAACGCCTCGCGGATATTCTTGGGGCCGAAGGATACGACGTCGAAGTCGCGACATTCCACAGCTTCGCCAATTCGATCATTCAGGAATCCGAAGAAGCGGTATCGTATGTCCAGGAGAAAATACAGATCAGCGATGTTGAAAAAGTCAAATGCGTAGAATACATCCTCGATAGCTCAAAAGGCCTTGATGATATCAGGCCGTTCGGCGCGCCTTATTTCTACCGGCAGAATATTCTCAACAATATCCGCGACCTGAAGAATGAGGGGATATCGCCTGACGATTTCGTCGAATTGATGCGTTCGGTCAAACCGGACGGTATACGTATTGAAGAAAAGCACATCACGCGCCTGGGGGCATTCAGTAATGTGTACCGTCGATATGAGGAATTGAAGTCGAGCGGGAATAGTGAGATCTTTGACGAACGCGGACGCTACGACTATGAGGACATGATCATTATCGCAAAAAAAGCGATCCAAAACGAACCGGCTCTCAGAGAAAAGTACGCCAAACATTATAGGTACGTTATGGTAGACGAGTTCCAGGACACCAACGGAGCGCAGCTCTCGCTGCTTTTGTCTATGATCGACCCGGGCGGACGACCGAACCTTTGCTGTGTCGGCGACGATGATCAGGCTATCTACCGCTTCCAGGGCGCGAGCGTCGGTAATTTTAACCGTCTGAAGGAAGCGATCTCAGGCGTCACAGCCATTACGCTCACCGATAATTACCGCTCCGCAAAACAACTTATCGGTCTCTCGTCAAAAATTATCGGCCAGATCCCCGCTGAACACCGCTGCCGGGAGAAGAAACTGGTCTCGCGCAGCCGTTTCCGCGATCCGTCTTCTGAATTTTATGAGTTCAGCTCGGAAGACGAGGAGATCACCTTTATCGTTAACAGGATCGAAACAATAAAAGATGAGATCACCCGGTCGGAGGTAACCAGCGATGAGGAAAAGCGGCATCCATACAACAATATTGCCGTTCTTGTCAGGAAACGAAAATACATGCCCAAAATAGCGAATGCCTTTATCAGGGCGGGGATCCCGTACGCGACCGACGGGAAAGAAGATATCCGTAACGAGCGGCGGGTCAGGCAGCTTCTGGACGCGCTCGAGCTCGCGCATGTTGATATCCGGGATACCTCTTCGAGAGACCTTGCGCTCTACAAGGTCCTTTCATCGGATTACTTTAACATCCCTTATGCCGACATCCTGCGATTTATCGGATGGGTCAACGCGAAAAGGCTCGTTTCCGCAAAAGGCAATAAAAACCCGCGCGGCCTGCCAGGAACTCTTTTTGAGGAATTTTTAAGATCGTTCACGGCTGGCCGGAACGAACCTCCGACCGAACGCGAAACCGGATCGCTCGCTATCGTTCAAAAGCTCGATTTTCTGGATCCGCGAGCGCTCCACCGGGCCGCATGGGCGGTCACCCGTCTCACCAGTGGCGCGCGCAGCAGGCCGGTTCACGACATTCTTCTCGGGTTCGTCAAGGACGCCGGCATCTTTAACCATATAGTACAGCGTTATGACTCAAATAAAGTGATAAAAATAAACGAGCTGCGCGCCCTCACTTCGTTCATTAACATGGTCAAGAATTCAGACCTGTCAAAGCCCGGCGTAGGGCTTGACGACTTTATGGAAGAGGTCGATCTCCGTGAAAAACACGGATTGCCGCTCACCGGCGACCTTGTTACCGCTACTCAGGACGGCGTCAGGGTCTATACCGCCCACGGGACAAAAGGGCTCGAGTTCTACGGCGTCATCATCCCTTTTTGCCTTCAGAAAAAAAGCTGGCCGATTAAACCATGGAACGATCTTATACCGCTTCCGCCGTCGATCTTTACGTCTCGTGAAATGCCGGCAAGCAAAGCTGAGTCTGAAAAACTCCTCTTTCATGACGAGGCTCGATTATTTTATGTCGCGGCGACTCGGGCGAAGGCCTGCCTGATCTTTACCGCCAGCCCGCAAGAAAAAGAGACGCTTACGCCGTTCGCCGCCGCCATGAATATCAAGATCGACCGGCAAAAAGATGTGCCGGAAGAAAAGGTCATATCCGACTACATGAGCGCGAAGATCGAAGCGGATCCCGTCGACGCGACAGCCGGGATCATTCGTGATGCGGCAGCCCATGTAGCGCTGACGCCGACAAAGCTGAACAATTACCTCAGATGCCGGAGAAGGTTCTTCTATGACAACATACTGCAGCTGCCCGGACAAAAGAAACAGAGCCTCATTTACGGTAATTGCGCCCACAACACTCTTGAGGTTTGCTATAGGAAGTATATGTGTGAGGATCGATTGCCCGGCGCTCATTTCTTCATAGCGGAATTCAAGGCGGAACTCGCGCGTCAGGGAGTAAGCAGGTCGATCGCCGCAGGCTGTATGAACAAACTCGATCGCCTCGTGATCTGGTATAAGAGATCCGCTCAGAAGCCGGTAAAGCCGATCTCTCTTGAGAATAAACTTATTGTTACCGCGGGAGACGGGATCGTCTTTACCGGAAAGTACGATAAGATAGAGTTCGAAGACGCCAGGCGCGGGATCGTGCGCGTGATCGATTATAAGACCGGCAAACCGGACAAGCACATCAAAAAACTGTCGAGGCCCGAAGATCTTGCCAGCGAGGAGTGTGATGATTATCTGCGACAGCTGGTAGCCTACAAATTGCTGTACGAGAATAGCGGCGGAGTGCGCGAGAATTATCGCGTACAGTACGGCGTTCTTGAATTCCTTGAGCCTGTGGCGTCAACGGTGATAAAATATGGCCTCAAAAAAGATGAGTATCGATCCGAAAAGATCGAAATAACCGACGAACAGGTGGCAAGGCTTCGTGAGATAATAATCGAATGCTGGAAGAATATCCAGTCTCTCCGATTCGAAAAACTCGACGAACGAAACGAAGAAAAATGCGGCCACTGCGACTTTAACGATATTTGCTGGAGCAAGGAAGAATGGTAATAAAGAACCGGATCATCCCGGGCGCGCTTTTTGTGGGCGCCGTTATCATAGCGATCGCTCTGTCCTTCAGGCTGCTGACGGACAACCTCGCCGTCAGGGTGGTGTCGAAGCGGGCAAACTGCGGCATTTCATATTCGAGGCTGTACCGCGACGATAATAACCGGCTCGTCTTTGATGGGTTGAAATTCTCGCCCCCGGGCGAGGGGATAGGGTTCACATCAAAAAAGAGCGTTCTTGCCATAGATCCTCTGACGCTCCTTATTTCGCCCGATACGATCGATGCTGACTTCAGCTTTTCCGATGTTGTTTTCTCAAGCTCGGCGGAGATAGGCGCGCTCTTCCCGGATTTCGGCGAGATCCTGCAGATCCCGCTCGACAGCGGGCGGACCTACTCCATGATCAGCGGCGCGCTCAAAAGAGAAGGGGGCGTTATTACGATATCAGGCCTTTACGCGGCCTCAGAAACGATCCGGTTCCGCCTTGACGGTTCGATAGATGGGGACAAAGAGCTTGACCTTACGGTGAAGATAGAGTTCTCCGGGGACCTGCTGCGGGAGATCCCCGAGGAGATATCGATCATCCTGAGCCGGGAAACCGAGGGGTGGAGAAGTATCCAATTCTCACTTCAGGGTAATATGGGGAAACCCTCAATACAGCTCATAAGCAAGTCCTTTCGGCTGAGATTCGGTTACAAATAGAACAGTCGCCAGTTGTCAGCTGCCAGTTTTCAGTTGCAAGAAAAAGAAATGGCCTGAAATGCCGCCTCTTTTCACTTAGCGCTTCACACCGTGTATGTTGTGTTTATATTCTCGTAATCCTTTCACTGACAACTGGAAACTTGATACATGATCTGTAAATGGTAATAGTTCAGCTTCAGAAGTATACCATTCGGCATAAAGCCCTGCAAGAGCCTCAAAAGGGGGTATCGGGGCCTTGTAGGCGAATAAGTCCGACGTAGAATTTCACACTTTACGAGTCGGATTCAGGTATATAAAAACAAACATTTTCCGTATAC
>JBDRSA010000076.1:0-10285 GCA_043825275.1 Candidatus Omnitrophota bacterium | reverse complement strand
ATTTCACACTTTACGAGTCGGATTTAAGTATATAAAAACAATCATTTTCCGTAAACCGACGAGTAAAGTGTATGAAATTCAAGGAGGAATTCTTGCCGTAATATTTTACGGTGAGCCGCAAAAGAGCCCCGATACCCCCTTTGGGGGGATTGATGAAATTACTTCTGAAGCTGAACTATTACATTCATTCTTCGCCTACAGGAATTATCAACCGGCAAACCAGTTAACAGGCAAACTGGCAAACAATTGGCTTGGGAAAACGGAGCGGTAAGCTATGAAAGCTTGTTAGACGCGGCGACAACGCGGACGAGCATGACGGGCTCCTGTATCGAGACGACTCTCCAGCCGCACTCTTCGAGGATCTTCTTCAATTCCTGCCCGTTAAAAGAGAAGGCGTGGTGTTCATCCCCCCACGCCGGGATCTTGAGGTCTTTCCTGAGACGTTCAAGCCACCAATCCATTTCTGACGGGGATTCTATGATCAGCTTTTTAGCGTGAAGACTGAGCTTTCTGAGCAGTTCCTCAGGCGATGCGATATGTTCGAGCACGTGGACCAGGACCGCGGCGTCGAAGGTCTCCTCCAGGGGGAACGTTCTGATATCGTCATTGACAAAACGCATCCGCCTATCACCGATAGCCTTTAGATCTTTGTAGTATCTTTTGTCGATCTCGACGCCAAAAAGAGATCCCGCTTTCCCGATCATCTTCCGCGAGAGATACCCTTCTGCCGGGCCGATCTCAAGAACCCGCTCACCCGAACCGATATTCGCGCAGACAAAATCTATCGTCTCATCCCTATAGCGCAGCATGCGCATATGATCGATCCTGCCAAGAAGATACCACGCGAGCTCCATCAGGACGAAGCACAAAAATACGATCTTTCTCAAGAAAAATTTCGGCGCGACGCTTGAGATCCGGTAAAGTGCGGAAACAATATACTTTCTCACGTTGATACGCTCCGAGGGATCATGACACTACGTTAAACAGGTTGGCTGGTTGTTGGGATTGTTTTAAAAAAAGTCCTTACAGGAATAAAAACCAGCTAACCAATCAACCAGCAAACCGACAAACTGTATTTTTAAAGCTGCGTCCGGAACCACGCGATCGTACGCTTGAGCCCTTCATGCAGGGATACGTCCGGCTTCCATGATAAATGTTTCCTCGCCTTCGCGATGTCCGGCTGGCGTACTTTCGGGTCGTCTATCGGGAGGGCCTTGAACACGATCCTGCCGGAACTTCCGCAGAGCTTCTTTATGGCCCTGGCGAGTTCAAGGACGGAATATTCGCCCGGGTTACCGATGTTCACCGGCTCATTGAGCGGCGACCGGATCAGCCTATAGAGCCCCCGCACCATATCGGATATGTAACAGAAGCTTCTTGTCTGAGAGCCGCTCCCAAACACCGTAAGGTCCCTGTTCCTAAGCGCCTGGGTGATAAAATTCGGGATAGCCCGGCCGTCCTCAAGCCGCATCCGTTCTCCGTACGTATTGAAGATGCGGACGATCTTCGCGTCAACCGCGTGCACCCGGTGGTAGGCCATTACCAGCGCTTCGGCGTATCGCTTCGCCTCGTCATAAACGCCGCGCGGCCCAACGGGGTTAACGTTTCCCCAGTATGTCTCTTTCTGCGGATGCACGAGAGGATCGCCGTACACTTCACTTGTCGAAGCAAGCAAAAACCGCGCTCTCTTCTTTTTCGCGACCCCCAGCGCGTTGTGCGTGCCCAGAGCGCCGACTTTCAAAGTCTGGATCGGAAATTTCTCATAATCGATCGGACTCGCCGGAGAAGCAAAATGAAGCACATAATCGATATTTCCTTTGACGTTTATAAATTTGCTAACGTCGTGCTTTTCGAATCTGAACGACTTGTCGCGTAAAAGATGCCTGACGTTCGCGAGGCTCCCGGTAAGGAGATTATCGAAGATGATCACGAAGTATCCTTTCTTGATCAGATAATCGCTCAGATGCGACCCTATAAATCCGGCTCCCCCGGTTATCAGAACTCTCTTTTTTCGCGGCATGACGACTCCTTTCGCGCTACGATACCTCACCGGGCATATGGGTTTTAAACCAGTCAACGGTTTTTTTGAGCCCCTCTTCGAACTGTATCAATGTTTCGATCTTCAATATATTTTTCAGTTTTTGGATATCCGCGTATGTCGTCCGCACGTCGCCGGCCCGTTTCGGCGCGAATACTGGCTTCACACTCGCGCCCAGCATCTTATTGAGCGACTTCACGATGTCGAGGACGCTTACCGACATACCACACGCCACGTTGATCACCTCGCCGGCGGCATTCGGCATCACGCATGATTTCAGGTTCGCCTCCACGACATTGCCGACATACGTAAAATCCCTCGACTGCTTACCGTCCCATTCGATCACCGGCGGCTCACCTTTCAGTATCTTAAAGAGGAACGCCGGAACGACCGCCGAATATTTACTCTCGGGATTCTGGCGCGGGCCGAATACGTTAAAATACCTGAGACTGACCGCCTCAAGGCCCATCGTTCTGGTAAACGCGACGCAGTAATTCTCGCCGGCGTACTTTGACACTCCGTACGGGGAGATCGGATGAGAAGACGCGGATTCTTTTTGCGGAAAATCTTCCGAGTCTCCGTACGCTGAGCTGCTCGAAGCGTACACGACCCGCTTTATCTTCCTTTCGCGGGCGGCGAGCAGGACATTGAGCGTTCCCGAGATATTGATATCGTTCGTAAGCGTGGGGTTATCGACAGACTTCGGCACCGACCTGAGCGCCGCCTGATGCAGGACAAAATCGATACCCTTCATCGCCTCGAGCAGGATATCTTTATCCCGGATATCCCCCTCGATCAGCTCAATACTCTCCTTGAAGGGTTCGAGATGTTCCCGTTTTCCGGTGATAAAACTATCGATAACGCGAACCTCTTCTCCGCGCCTCACCAGCTCCTCAACAATGTTAGAACCGATAAATCCCGCTCCTCCGGTAACCAAATATCGCATTTTTGTCTCCTTGATTTTATCCAGCCGAAATGTTTAAAGTTTAATTATTTTCTTACGCAGTTTTGCGTTTCGGACCGTCTTCAGTATGTTGCGCGTATCGACGATCAGTTTCGAATATTCGACGATACGTCTATAGTCCACCTTTGAGTGATCCGTAATGATCACGACACAATCGGCTTTTCGAAAGGTCTGCCGGGTAAAACTCGAGCGCGTTAGATCAATACCGTCGATCTTCAGGAACGGAAGGTACGGATCGTAATAGGACACCAGCGCCCCCTGTTTTTTTAGTAAGCTCGTTATTTCAAGGGCCGGTGATTCCCGGAGATCTTTTACGTCCTTCTTATACGTCATTCCGACGAGAAGGATCCTGCTGCCATTCAACGGCAGCCGGTTCTGATTAAGGCCGTACGCGATCTTCTCAACGACATGATTCGGCATCCGTGAATTAACGTACGCGGCGAGATCGATAAATCGCGCTTCAAATCCGTAATTCCGGGCCCGCCATGAAAGATAGATGGGGTCGACCGGAATACAATGACCGCCGACTCCCGGCCCGGGATAGAACGGCATATATCCGTACGGCTTGGTCTTTGCCGCGTCGATAACCTCCCACACGTCGATACCTATCTTGTCGCACATCATCATGATCTCGTTCACCAGTCCGATATTAACGATCCTGAACGTATTTTCCAGAAGCTTTGACATCTCGGCAACGCTGCTCGATGAGACAGGAATAACTTCCTGAATGACCTGATCATACAGGAACTTGGCGATCTCAGTCGAACGCGGCGATATTCCGCCGATGATCTTCGGCGTATTGCACGTCTTATATTGTTCGTTGCCGGGATCAATCCGCTCGGGTGAGAACGCGAGATAAAAATCTCTGCCCTCTTTAAAAGAGGGGCTCTCAAGAACGGGCAGCATGACCTCTTCGGTCGTGCCGGGATAGGTGGTCGATTCGAGCACGACGATCTGCCCTTTTCTCATGAACTTTTTGATCTTTTCGACCGCGCTTACGATGAACGACACGTCAGGCTCCTTGGTCTTGCGCAGCGGCGTCGGCACGCAGATCAGGACCGCGTCGAGCTTTTGGATAACGCTGAAATCGGTCGTTACTTTTAAGTTCTTGTTCTCAATAACGCCGCGTATCTCGTCGTCGGTTACGTCGAGAATGTACGACCTGTTCTTTTTAAGCCTTTGTACCCTGTCTTTGTCGATATCGATACCATAAACGTGAAAACCGTTCCTCGCGAAATTAACCGCAAGCGGCAAACCGATATAACCGAGGCCGATTATTCCAACAACGGCTTTCTTGTCGAGGATCTTCTTTTTGAGCGCGGTAATATTCATTGTTCTTCTCTTTCCTTCCCGTCTGTTTCAAGGTACGTCCGCAGCGCCTCTTCCCAGGCCCTGAGACGGTGCTTCGTGAGCGAGTAAAATTTTTCGGTATCCAGCACTGAATATTTCGGCCGCGGCGCCGGACGGTTCAGTTCGACCGTACTGATCGGTACGACTTCCGCGTCGAGCCTTTTGAGGCGCACAACAGCCCTTGCGTAATCGCACCAGGAGACGTTCCCTGAGTTCGCGATATGGTAGGCCCCCCTGGCGGCCTTGCCTTCCGTTATTTTTTCAAGCAAAAGAGAGAGCGCCTTGGCAAGATCTTTTGTGTACGTCGGGGATCCTCGCTGGTCGTCAACGACGGTCAACCGGCGCGTCGATCCGGCTTTTCTGATGATCGCGTCCACAAAATGCCCCCCGTTCGCGCCGAACAGCCAGCTTGTCCTCACAATATAAAAATCCTTCGCTAATCTTTTAACCGCGTCTTCCCCGCGCAGCTTCGATCTTCCGTATATGCCGAGAGGATTCGTCACGTCATCCTCCCGATACGGCCGGTCACTTGACCCGTCAAATACGTAGTCCGTGCTGATATAAACAAGCGATGAACCGGCTTCATCGCAGCAGCGCGCGACATTCTCCGTACCGTCGGCGTTGACGCGGAACGCTGTCTTGGGATCCCGTTCGCACCCGTCGACATCCGTCCAGGCGGCCGTATGAAAAACGACGGAAGGCCTGAGCTCCAGGATGACCGATTCGACCGCTTCCCGGACCGTTATATCGCCTTCGACAAAATGGCTCCGATGGCGAAGAATATCCGATGTCCCCGACAGATCGAGCCCGAATACGTCATGCGTTTTCGAAAGCTCCTTACAGAGATCGACCCCCAGCATACCGCTGGACCCGATCACCAGAATTTTTCTTTTTTCTTCTTGAGGCATTCCCACCACGTCCGGTTCTCTCTATACCATTCGATCGTTTCTCTGAGTTTTTCCTTCATATTCTTCGGACGCTGACGCCAGCCGAGCCGGCGCAGTTTTGACGAATCCACCGCGTACCGTTTATCGTGGCCGGGCCTGTCCTTAACGTTCTGTATGAAACTCTCCGGTTTTCCGAGCATTTTGAGTATCATTTTCGTGAGGGTAATATTCGAGAGTTCGTTACCGCCGCCGATATTGTAGATCTCACCCGGCATGCCGCGCTCCATAACGAACCGTATCGCCTCGCAATTGTCCATAACATAGATCCAATCACGAACGTTTTTTCCATCCGCGTAGAGAGGAACCTTTTTTCCCTCGATCAAATTTGTTATAAAAAGCGGGATCACTTTCTCGGGGTATTGATACGGCCCAAAATTGTTTGAGCTGCGCGTTACGCACACGGGCAGACCGAACGTGACGCAATACGATCGGGCAAGAAGATCGGCCGCCGTTTTTGTCGCCGAATACGGAGAATTCGGCAGAAGCCTCGAGCGCTCGTTCGAATACCCCCTGGCGACGCTGCCATAGACTTCGTCGGTCGATATCTGGACAAAGCGCGTGATCCGCCCGTCCTTCGAGGCCCCTCCCTTTTTCGCGTATTTTCTCAACGCGTCCAGCAGCACCTGTGTTCCGACGATATTCGTTCTGATAAAACTGCCCGGGTCCTTGATCGACCGGTCAACGTGTGATTCCGCGGCAAAGTTCACGATAACATCGCATCTTCTCGCGAGTTCGTCGACCGTTTTTCTGTCGGCAATGTCTCCGCGCACAAATCGGTACCGCCCGTCCCGCTCGATATCCTTAAGATTCTCCGGATTCCCGCTGTAGGTCAGCTTATCGAGATTGATCACCCGCGTTACCGGGGATCTTGAGCGTTTTTTCTCGGTAAGCAGAAGCCGGATAAAGTTAGACCCTATGAATCCGCACCCGCCGGTTACGAGGATTGTCCTTGTTTTCTTCATAACACTCCGCTCATAGTATCAGTTGCAGGTTGCATGGTGCAAGTCAAAAAACAAAATCATGCGTGTCCAAATTAATAACTGCCTCTTCGACGAGAAAAGCATTTCGAGATTTGCTTTCACATCGTCATTGCGAGGAGCGTAGCGACGAAGCAATCTCGCTTTTTAGTAATTCTGACAGAGATTGCTTCGGCATCCCGCTTCGCGGGATTTCTCGCAATGACGATTTTGTTTAAGGCCCCCCGCAAAGACAACATGAAATCGCCTCTCCATTATTTCTTTGTTTTTCTCCGGCGACTGGCGACTGGCGCCTTGCGACTACGTTCCTTCTTCGCGACTAGGTTACTTGCTTTTAACAGCGAATCGAACGTCCCGGAATCGGTCCACCATCCCTTCAGGATGCCGTACGTAAGCTCTCCTTTTTTCAAATACGCGTTATTTACGTCGGTGATCTCAAGTTCCCCCCGCCGGGACGGCTTCAGGGCCTTGACGATGTCAAATACGCGGTTATCGTACAGATAGACCCCGGTAACGATATAATTCGACTTCGGGCGCTTCGGCTTTTCGGTGATCGAGACAACTTTATTTCCTTTAAACCCCACGACGCCGAACCGCTCGGGGTCGTCCACCTTCCGTATAAGGATCTTCGCGCCCGAGGGCTGCCGCTTAAAATCCTCTACCTCTTTTCTGATACTTTTCTCAATGATGTTATCTCCGAGAATCACGGCGATCCTGTCGTCTTCGGCGAAATATTCGGCCAGGCGCAGGGCGTCGGCAATGCCTCCTTCCCCTTCCTGATACGTGTAATTCAGGTGCTTGAGGCCGAATTGGCGGCCGTTTCCGAGAAGCCGTAAGAATTCACCGGCATGCGTTCCACCGGTAACGATCAGAATATCCTTGATCCCCGCGTCCACCAGCGTCTGGATCGGATAATATACCATCGGCTTTGAATATACCGGTAAAAGATGCTTGTTGGAAATAGTGGTCAAAGGATATAGCCGTGTGCCTAATCCGCCGGCCAAGACAACACCTTTCATGTTCCCTCCCCTCAGGTATCAGTTGTCAGAAAACAGAATTCGGTTTACGGTTAACGGTGTACGGTGAACGGTAAAAGATAGAACTAAAAACGATCGATAATGCGGTTTGTGCAAGGTGGCGTTAATCTCCTATGAAATTATTGGTCACTTTATTGATCTTTTAACCGTACACCGAAAACCGTACACCGTAAACCGTCTATGCGCTCTGTTCTCTGTTAAACTATTTTACTGAATACCGATCCCCTGGTACTTGAAGCCCAGACGGCGCATCTTCGACGGAGAATAGAGGTTCCTTCCATCGACGATAACCGGCTGGCGCATCAATTTCTTAACACGGTCAAAATCCAATTTGTTGAACATATCCCATTCGGTGACGATAACGAGACAGTCGCAGTCCGTGACGGCTTCATACGGATCCCTGCAGAACGTTACCCCCTTCAGCAATTTCTTCGCCGGCTTCATGGCCCGGGGGTCATACGCCCGCACCGTAACGCCTTCCTTCTGCAGCATCGGGATAATATCGAGCGACGGAGCTGACCTGATATCATCGGTGTCGGGCTTAAATGACAGCCCCAGAACGCAGACTTTTTTGTTCTGCAGGTTCCAGAGCATGCCGGCGACTTTCTTGACGAGAGACTTCTTCTGCTGGTCGTTCACATTCTGCACTTCTTTCAAAAGCTTGAAATCATACCCGACCCTCTCGGCGATCCTGATAAAAGCGGACAGATCCTTCGGAAAACACGAGCCGCCGAAACCGAGCCCGGCGTTAAAAAAACTTTCTCCGATACGTTTATCCATCCCGACGCCGCGCGCGACCTCGTTGATATTACCGCCGGCGCGTTCGCAGATAGTGCTGACGGCGTTAATAAACGATATCTTTGCCGCTAAAAAAGAGTTCGACGCGTGCTTGATAAGTTCGGCCGAGTTGATATCGGTCACGACGATCGGCGCTTTGATCGGCTTGTAGATCAAAAGGAGGATCTTCTTCGCGCGCTCGGTTTCGGCGCCGATAATGATCCTGTCCGGGCGCATAAAATCGCGAACGGCCGAACCTTCCCGAAGAAACTCCGGATTTGAGGCGATATCAAAATCGATCCCCCGCTTATTGAACACGTTGATCGTATGCTTCACCCATTTTCCCGTTTCAACCGGCACGGTCGACTTTTCAACAATGAGCCGGTAGGACGGCAGGGATACCGCGATGCTCCTTGAAACATTTTCAACATAACTCAGATCCGCGTCGCCGTTCTCCCGCGCCGGGGTACTGACGGAAATAAAGATCACCCGGGATTTTTTTACCCCGTCCCGGATATCGGTCGTGAACCTGAGCCGCCGTTTCTTCTTATTGGCTTTAACCAGCTCGAGCAGGTCCGGCTCAAAGAAGGGAATGTGGCCGTCGTTCAGGCTCTTTATCTTCGACTTTTCGCTATCAACGCAAGTTACCCGATGCCCGATCTCAGCCAGGCAAGCGCCGGTAACCAATCCGACATGCCCCGCGCCCCCGATTATGCACAGCTCCATAGTAAGCTCCTTTTGTATTTAGATTGAGCAAATATTATACCATAGATATTTAGGTCGCTATAAAAATAAGAGTTGTTTCAATATTTCGCACGTTACTTCGGGCTTTTCTATGAACCATGAACTCTGAACTATGAACCAAGTTCACCGTTAATCGCTGCTAGCGCTTCGCCGCGCCCGGACGGGCGCGGGAATACGATCTTCTGAATCCGAGCGGAAGCTCGGGGAACGCTTTAAGCCGGAAGACGACCCAGAACGTCTGATCGGTCGGATCGGTTATCGACCCTTTTATGTTATAGGTAACCTCCCCAAGCCAGCAGTGCAGATCCCGGTAGAGCGTCAACTCCTGCTCCTCCATCTTCCCGTTCAAAGCGTCGATCCTCTCGTATAAACGGACCGACCATTTTGGATCTATCTTATAGAAAATATCGGTCGTAAAAAGATTTGTTTCCGTTTCTCCCTCGGATTCATACCGGTGCCCGAATCCCAGCGACCAGTTTTCGGATTCAGACGCGGTACAATCGATGCTTGAGGATCTGATCGATTTGTCTTTGGTATTGACCGTCATTTTGCCGATCGAATAAAGCCATGGATACGGCTCAAGTTCGAGCTGAAAATCAATACCCTTAAACGAGGCTCCTTCGAGTGTAGCGCTTCTTTTTTTGAGGGTGAACTGGTAATCGGTCGAAACGATCAGCGTCGCCAGATCCACAGAGCTCAAAGTGTCGCCGCTTTTTTGCTTCGTCTGCAGCTTGTTCTCGATCGAAAGCTTGATGCCGTTCTCTTTTTCAAACGCGTCAATCCCGTCAAATTGATGCAGGTTGCTCGGAGATATTGACGGCGAGAAGACATGGTAGTAGTTTGCCGACGGCATTATGATATGCCTGAGCTTATTGACCTCGATTCCTCCGTACTCACCGGTAACATCGTAGGCCCGGTAAAATTTTGTTGAATTATTCACCCCCGCCTCAAAGATATTCCGGACGCGGTTCGTGTCGCCCCACCGATTCCTTGAATAGTAAGTCCCCCGCCAGCCGGCATACGGTGTCGTATTCAGAAAACCGAGGACCCGGGTGACATATGAGAACCGGTTCACGTTATCAAAACGGACTGTCGTAACATCTTTCACGGTATTACTCTCAAACGTCTTGTTGAGGTACACGCCGGCAAGAGAACCTTTATAATAAAAATCCGTCGCGCCGATCTTCCGCTCTCTGATATCGATCGCGCCTTCAGGCAGCCGCTCGACGACAGTGTAGAACGGGTCAACCCGCTTCCTCGCAAGCAGGCTCATGGTATAATCCGGATGCGTCGTTATCGAAGATATGTAATTGTCCGGATCCCCCTCTTCTTCGTACTCTTTGTATAGAAAGTCCTTAATAATATCTTTGTCGCTCAATGTATTGAACTCGGCGATATGTACGGTACTGTTCCTGGTATGTGGGCTAAGTACCAGTCGGGATTAAAGGCTG
>JBDRSA010000075.1:0-6771 GCA_043825275.1 Candidatus Omnitrophota bacterium | reverse complement strand
CTGATAGGCCACAAAGACCGTGAAATTCTTCTTCTCGAGGAACTGTTTGTACATCTCGGCGACGCTCTTGTTGTCGTCAATGACGACAACTTTTGGTTTTCTCGGATCATAGCTCATCGCTTAGCTCCTTTTCCCTCCGCCAGTTCCCGGTAGAGGCGCTCCGTTCTCTCTATCATCCGATCCTCGCCGAACAGCTCGTTCGCGCGGACTCTTCCTCTGTCCCCGAAAGCGGCGCGCGACGCGTCATCGCGAAGAAGCCCAACGACAGCCGCGCGCAGAGCTTCCGGGTCCTCGGGCTCCACAAGGATCCCGGTTACCCTGTCTTCGACTATCTCAGGGACCCCTCCGACACGGGTCGCGACAACGCACCTACCCGACGCCATAGCCTCAACGATGGACCTTCCGAGCCCTTCGTTGAGGGAGCTCTGCACATAAACATCGAACTCTCTCAAAAGCTCCGGCGTATCGATCCGCGCTCCGGTAAAAATAACCTCCCGCTCAAGACCAAGCTCTTTCGTCAACCCTTCCAGGCCGGCGCGTAACGGGCCGTCTCCCACAATGACAGCCCGCGCGTTCGGTATGTCGGATTGTATCCCCTTGAAAGCGCGGATAAAATTCTCACATCCCTTGATCGGAACGAGCCGGGATACCGTACCGATGACCGGATCGCCGTCGGCGATCCCGAGTTCTCTCCTAATGCCGGCCGACCCGTTCGCGGGCGCCTCGAATCTCTCCAGGTCGATGCCGCAATAGATCGGCACGAATTTATCCGGCGCGGCGATCCCGAACCGTATATGATCGCGCTTGCCCATCCCGGTAAGCGTAATGATACGGTCGCACCACCGCGCCGCCATCTTCTCAAGGAAGATGAATACGCCCGATGTAAGCCTCCCGTGATATCCGTAAAATATGTGCCCATGCGGCGCGTGCACGATCATAGGTACCCCGGCGACTCTGGCAGCTAATCTCCCGAGAAAGCCAGCCTTTGACGTATGCGTATGGACCAGGTCAAAAGAGCCCTTTCTCAGGATCGATACAAGCGTGTAGAAGCTCAACGGATCCCTGAATACATTGATCTCTCTTCTGAGAAACGGCAGATACTTGATCCGCTGCCTGTTCCGCTCGAGAATCGGCGGAAACCCTTCCGGGTAATCGTCGGTCTTTCCGTAAATAAGCGTAACATCGTGGCCGAGCGCCAAAAACCGCTGAAAGAGCGTAAGAACGACGTCGGACGAACCGCCGCGATCAAGTCTCGTTATGATGTGCGCTATCTTCATAAAGTTCTAATACCGGTACAGCTCCGTGCACCGCGAACACGCGGGGAATACCCCCCGTTTTTTTAACGCGCTTCTGAACTTTTTGTACTCCGCGTTATTCCAGACCCCGGTGAAGCTATCGTCGCGCACATTGCCGGGAGAGTACGAAAAATTGAGGCACGGCCGGATATTTCCGTCGGGAAATACGTACGCTACCATCCAGGGGCTTAAGCACCGGCGCGCGTACCCCGCGGGGATCCGCGCCGGATCGGCATAGTACTCGGCCGTCTCACCAGGTGTCAGGTTCGGATACACGTTTATCAGGAATTCCGCGCGGCGGCTCTTGACATCAGCTATACAAGCGCTCAGTTTTTTAGTATCGATCTTTTCCACGCCGGACAAAAGAAACCCTTTCCAGTCGTCGGACGAGCATTGAAAGAGCGGATAGAAAACCTTTTCGTGCGCGTCGAGCATCGCTTGATCAACAAAAACAAGATGATGAAAGTTCAGTGAATTCGCCTCGAATGAACGCGCCGCATCGATCATCGCGGGCATGAGTTCGTAATTATATTGTGTTATCGTGAATTCAATATTTATGAACGGCTTTGAACTCCCCCTCATTTTCTTCGCGCGTTGAACGCTCTCTACCCCCTCGCGTATCTGTTGATACATGCCGGGGATACCGCGGATCTCATCGTGCTTTGCCTCCGGCCCGTCCAACGATATATTGAGCTCATCCAGCCCGGTCGCGACGATCTCCCCGGCGTACCGCGGCAGCAGCGTGGCGTTCGTGATCATACAGCAGTGCATCTTCTTCGCCTTAACGCGCCTGATCAGGTCGACGCATCCGGAATAGAGGAGCGGCTCACCGCCGAAGAGCGTGATGTTCGGCCGGAACGGCGCGATCTCGCGTATCAGTTTTTCGTACACCGAAAGCGGCAATTCTTCCCGTATCAGGGCTGTCTCGGCTTTTTTTGAGGCCCCGACGTCGCCCCACTGGCCGCACATCTTACACCGCAAGTTACATCGATGCGTCAGGAAGAGTGTGACCGCCTCGGGCAGGGTACTGGATCCGTCGAAGATCGAATATGAGACGAACGCCGCGAGCCTCTTCGCGAATACCTTCAGCGCGTATCCCGGCTGCATGATCGACTTGATCATCACCCTCTTTAAGTTCCTGAACGGTATCATAGCGCCTCAAACATTCGTACGATCTCCTCAAGCGTACTGTCGTTCACCAGCGGATGAGACGGCAGCGTCAGCGAATTCTTCGCGAAGAGGCTCGCGTTCGGAAATGGGTCCGCCGCCTCCCCGTCCCACAATTCGGGATACAGCCGATGGACCGGCTCTGTGTAGAGGCGGCACGCGATAATGCCCGCCTGAAGCAGCGCCTTCTCGGCGCGCTCTCTCATTTTTGTCTCTTTGAAGAGCACCGGAAACCGGTTAAACGCCGGACGGGAGCCCTTGAGTATCTCGGGAACCTGTATGAATTCACGATCCCGCAGCCGTTCATACAGATACATGCCGTTCGCGTTCCGCTTACGGCTGAATTCTTCAAACCGCGTTATCATCGAGCTTCCTATGCGCGCCTGAAAATCAGTATACTGCTGCGCCCGCAGGTCATGGATCGCGTAATCAGAACCCTTCAGCATCATAATGAGCGGGTGGACCGCTTTGTGAACATAGGGGTTTACTATAACCGAAAACAGCAGCAGCTTTACCGCGATATCGAACCGTTCTCGAAGCGTTGGATGCTCAAGCTTCTCAAGGAGGCCCTCGATCGACCCCGCCAATTCATCGTCGGAACAAACGACAGCGCCGCCTGAATACGTAGGGAAGTTCTTTCCTCTTCCAAAGCTTGTGAATCCCATACGCGCGATCGTCCCGGTTTCTTTCCCGTCGATCGTTGTGCCCATCGACTGCGCGAAGTCCTCTATTGCAGCGGCGCCTCGTTTCTCAGCGATGTCGGCAACGGCATGTATATCGCAGGCAAGCCCAAAGAGATGCGCCGGAATAACAGCGAGCGTCCTGTCCGTAACGGCCTCATCGAGCCCCTCGACATCCATCTGGAACGTATCGAGCGATATGTCACAAAGCCGCGCGGTAAGTCCGGCCTTCTTTATCGCGCCGATCAGGCTCGTGCAGACATAGGCGGGAATGATCACCTGATCCCTATCGTTCATCGCGCTCAGCGCTTTCAGGATCAAATACCCCGCGGTCCTTCCCGAGCATGTCAGGCGGCAGAACGGGCTGCGCAAAGATTCCTGCAGGCGCTTCGCAAACTGTTCTCGGCATGACACCCGCGAGAATGGCGCTATTAATCCACGCATAAGATCGCGGAAACGCACCGGCGTCCCAATGATCGGGATCTGTTTCAAGCTCATATTTTAACCGCCTCGATGACATAGGAAAACGGCATGGCGCCAAAAAAGCTGACAACGGGAGATACTCTCCGTACTTTCAGCCCAACTTTTTCCAGCACATTCCCGATCTCCACGATCGTGTATGCCTTCAGCGACTGCCTGCTCCTCAGGTCATATAAAAATGCATACTGGTACATGAACCGCACCAGAGGGTTTACCTTATTCCTTATGTCAAAAAATATTCTTCCGTTTTGCGCGCAGACTCTCTTCATCTCACGGATAACCGCCACCACATCTTTTTCCGACGGAAGATTATAGAGCATGTTGAGGCAAACGACCGTCTGGAACGACCCGTCCGGCAGCCCACTTCCCCTGGCATCCCCGAGAATAAAATCGGCGTTCTTCAGGCAAGAATTACGCATCCGCTCTTCAGCGGCCCGCATTATCCATTCTGTCATTTCGAGGCCGGTAATGTGTGCGACGGGGAATTTCGCGGCGGCAAGCGCCACAAAAAGTCCTTCTCCGCACCCCATATCGCAAATCCTGCCGCGTTCTACCGACATCAGCGATAAAACACATTCTCGTACGCGGGGTGGCAGAAATCCCGACGAAGCCTCGCCTTTTTCTCCCTTTCTACTTATCGCGAATCGAAGCGCTCTGTACATCTTTTCAATTACATCCATATGTCACTCCGGCTTTAAGAGTACTTCCAATTTTTCGGCGAGATCGGTCCACTGAAAAATATCCTCAGCGCGCTTTCTTCCGTTCTCACCGAGTTTTATTCTTAGGTCATTTTCTCTCAAAAGCCTCATTATCGACTCAGCAACTTCCCACTCACTCGATGGATCGACAAGAATACCGGTTACGCCGTCAACAACCGCATCCTCAACACCGCCGGATCTGCCGCCGACAACCGCCTTTCCACAGGCACCAGCCTCAATAAACGATATGCCGAAGCCCTCGATCGCCTCGAGCGCGCCTTTCGTCTCTCTATTGGGCATGACATAGATCTCAGAAAGCTGATAATGCGCAGGAAGCTCGTTATCCGGAACCACTCCCGTAAATATAACATTATCGGTGAGTTCAAGCTTCTTGACAAGCGATTCGAGCTTCTCCCTATAGGAACCTCCGCCAACGATCAAATAGACAACTTCAGGGAATTTGCCGATAATGCTCTTGAGCGCCCTGATCACCATATCATGCCCTTTGCGCTCGGCAAGCCGGGCAACCGTTACCAAGACCTTCTTACCCTTCATCCCGTATCGGTCAAGCAAGAATAGTGGGCGCGGCCCCGGCTTGAACCTCTCTGTATCAACGCCAGGGTGGACAATTAAAAACTTTCCCTCATGGATCTTGAAGCCATCTATAAATTCCGAAGCGGAGTACCGGCTGTTTGCCACAACAGCAACAGCGTTCAGCAATATGCACCTGATCAAAGACAAGCTTGGTTTGAATTTACTGTATTTTTCGATCTCTCCGCCGTAGACATACACGACGTACGGGATCCGGAAAAACTTCTTCATAACGAGTCCGCAAAATCCCGCTGAGACCGGGGTACCGCAGATGATCCGGCTGATCCCGTAACGGCGAACGATCGGGTAGACAAAAAAAGGCAGAAGCAGGCTCTTCGTCACCCGCGCGAGAAGCGATGTGTTTGAAACCGAGAACCTGCGCCTGATGACCTTCATAGGGAGCTTCAAATCCGTTTCCTCCGCGCCCTCCAATTTTGGCGCGAGGATCACGACTTTTTCGGGAGGCAAATGTTTCCATGTATTGAATAACTGTGTCGATATTCCGCTTGTCATCGGTGGAAAATCGGAAGTTATAAGTAGGGTCTTCGCCATGTTCATTTATATGATAAAATCATTTTCCTTTTTTAGGAATATCTCGACTAACTCAAAAGTATCCCAGAATTCAATAAGCCATAAAAGAAATATTGCGCGAACATCATTCGATTTGATGTTGAATGTCTCCGCGTAACGTTCGATACTATGCGCAACCAGGCCGGATATACCTGTATGTTTAAAAAAAGTAGCTTTGAATGATGAATATGTCATAAATGGGTCCTTTGCGTTTTCTCTGGCAGCAGGATCGTAAACAAGGTATCCTTGCCTAGCCCAGTAAGAAAAAATGTCAAATAACCCAAAACGAGAGCAGAACGCCCTTTCCCAATCCAGAACCCCCAACTTGTTGTTATCGATCAAAAAATTGTCGACTCTAAAGTCTCCATGAACAATAACCCGCGGTATCTTGCGACCAAAATCCGGAGCCAGAACATCTCCTAAGATTTCATCGTATCGTTTCCTGGCCCATGAATCCTTGAGCGCACACCCTAAAGGATCTTTCCTTGAAGATATTATCTCCTTTGTGTCATAGCCGCTCAATCCCACCTGAGATTGACTCACCCTTTTATGAAAATCGATTAGCCATTTCAAAACAAGATCTGCTTGATTCTCCAGGGTTTTTTTCCACAATAGAGCGGTTTTTACTCGAGTATAATTTATCATATTTTTTCCGGGCAGTGCAGATTCTATGAGTATTAACTTATCTGAAAGTTTACCTGAAAAAACGACGCGAGGTATGGTTTTTCGAAGATCGCCAATTTCTGTGCCATTAATAAGGTTGAGTACCTCTATTTCATTTTTGAAAAGTTTATCATTGTTAATAAACTTGAGATTTATCTCATTTACATTCCACTCCTTTTTTTGATCAAGAGGTGTTTTCATAATGCAAAAAGGCGCTTTCGAGCGCTCATCAAAAATGAATATCTGATATCTATTAAGTCGTCTTTTTAAGATAAAGTAAAAATTATTTGGCGGCGCCCTGTTCGGGAAAAAGTTGCTCCAGTTTTTTCTTAAATGTTTCTCGAGTGACTGTATCATATGATCTTCATTTTACGGCAACAATACTGTAGTCCGGAACAAAATATTTTAATAATTTATGCAGTCTAAATCCCCTTATAACAGCAATAAAAAATGCTTGAGAGCGCGTTTTGGGGCTGACGAGATTATTTATGTAATAAGGGAGAATGCGCTCATTGTTCAAAGGGATAATGTGCGTGAATCTTCTATAGCTTGGAAAAGGAGAGTAAAAGTTGACCTCGGAAAAGCCGATTGAATTTAAAAGCCCCTTATACGAGAAAAAGGAATGCG
>JBDRSA010000074.1:0-4189 GCA_043825275.1 Candidatus Omnitrophota bacterium | reverse complement strand
ACTTTGAAGTTTGAGCAGAAGCTGCAACGCATCGGACAACTTCGACTGGTAATGATCGGCAAAGACGCGTTAATAGAGAGATTTCTCGGGTTGTGCCACTCAGACGTATCGTGATAGTATTCCTTAACATTAATCAAGTCGTAATCCTGAAATGGAATTTCGTCAAGATTAGCAATAAAACTTCTTTTAGGGTTTACTACAATTTTTCCGCGCACCCGATATGCGAATCCGTCTATCGTCTCAAACGCATAGTCGCCGCCTTCTATCGTAGCAACTAATGATACCAAAGAGCTTTCTCCTTCTCCTATAATGATCCAGTCGATGCATGAGTTATGCATTAAGATTTCTTCTGGAAAAAGAGTGGGATGTATCCCTCCTATGACGATCGGAACCGTCTTTGTAAACCGTTTTATCGTACAGGCAACCTGCAAAACTTCCAGTATGTTACCGGAAAATGGACATCCAATCCCGATAAGTTGCGGCCTGTGGCGGGCGACTGCATCTGTCATGATAGTATCATACAGTTCCGGTGAATCGATGCCCTGACGCCACCTGTAAATATTGAGATCAAGCAATACAACATTATGTTGCGCCTTTTTTAATACGGCGCCTAAATAGAGCATATTCAACGGTACGTTGAACTCTTTATTGGAAATAAAGCTCGGCGTTGAGGGGTTAATAAGCAAGATTCTCATAACGGATCAATTATCTTCTGGCTGTTATCGCAGACGACTTCAACAAAAGCCGGCCCCTTACGGCTGATGACCTCTCTGATCTTTTCGTCAGTTTCTTCGTATTTTTGTATCAAAAAATATGGCAGGTCAAAGACCGCGGCTACCTTTTTAAAATCGAGTAATTCATTGGAGCCGAACTGGTCAGACCCGATATAACGTCCGTCAAATAAGTCCTCTTGGGTATTTCGTATTGAAGCGTATCCTCCGTTGTTTATCACAAATACTTTGATGTTCATCTTATGATAAGATAATGTCTTCAGTTCCTGAATGTTCAGTTCCAGAGATCCGTCTCCCGTAATAGCGAGTACTCTCTTGTCGGAGTCGGCGGCGGCGCACCCTATGGCCAGGGGGACCGCGAGCCCCATGGAAGCGAACGCGCCGGATGTTATCTCGCGCTGTTTCTTTTCAAATCGAAGGACTTGTCCGGTGGCATAATACGAGGACCCCGCGTCACTCACGAAAACATCACCTTCTTCGGACAGATCATCAAGACGGCTTATAAAGTAATAGAGATCTATGGGATTACGTTTGTATTCAGATTCGCGGAACGAGTAGCGCTTCTTGTAATTACCGCATGTTTCGAGCCATGGTAAATATTCCGGTAGAGCTTCTTTATTGATCCTACGTGAAAGCTCTTCGATAAATTCCCGAACACTCTTTAGAATAGGGAGATGGATCTCGATACCTGGCTTCTTCAACTCAGATTGGTCGATATCCACCATGATAACCTTGGCGTCTTCGGCAACGAGCTTACGATCCGGGCAGATGAATGGTATCGCGAGTCTGCTGCCGAGCCCGATTATAAGATCGCTCTCTTTTAATATAAGATTGCTAAGCCGGCATCCTTTCATTCCGCCATGCCCGAAGTTGTTTCTATGAGAAAACGGCAGAAGATCCTGCCCCAGCCTGGAAAAGACAACCGGGATCTTAAGCGATTCTACCAGTCTGACAAAATCATCTACTACGTTATCGATCCTGACCCCCTGACCGGCAATGACAAGCGGTCTCTTTGCGGATTTTAAAAGATCAATGACGTCATCGATCTTACTGTCCATCTCCACTCTATCATCCACTCTCTCCTCAGGTACAAACCCTTTAAGCTTTTTCTCTTCGATCATTGCCGCCTGAATGTCGAGCGGTATATCGACCCATACCGGCCCGGGACGGCCGGTTGTGGCAAGCCAGACGGCCTTTTCAAGATGATAGCGGATCTGGGCAGGGTCGTTCACCATAACCGCGTATTTCGTAATCGATTCTACCACTCGTACAATGTTTAATTCCTGTACACCCAATGTCCTCAGCCCATCTATCTTCGCGTTATATGTTGTCTGATCTCTCCTCACCTGACCGGAAACTATCAAAATCGGCGCTGAATCTACCCACGCTTCAGCCACTCCGGAGACCGCATTCGCTCCTCCGGGACCTGTCGTAACATACGCTACGCCGAGCTTGTTCAATAACCGCGCATACGCCTCTGCCATCATCGGGGCGGTTGCTTCACTTCGAACGCATATATGCTTCAGACCTTTATGACATGCCAGACCGTCATCAAGATAGATCGACCCGCCTCCCGTGAGCATAAAGACACAGCGTACCCCATGATCATAAATAAAATCAGCGACGTAATCTGCCAAACGGATCATCGTTTTTTCTTCTTTCCTCTCAAATATACTTTTTGATCAAACTGCTTCCGAAAAGCGTCTTTACTTTTCGCAAATTGAACGGCATAATCCGCCGCGTTCTTCAGACTCTCCACATTTGCCGTTCCTTTTCCGGCTTTTCCAAAAGCCGTCCCATGGTCTACCGAAGCCCGGATAATTGGAAGCCCAAGCGTTACATTTACTCCTGCTATGGAGGTCCATTTGCTCTCTTTTTCATTCCAGATAAATCCCGAAAGCTTTAAAGGGATATGCCCCTGATCATGATACATCGAGACCGCTATATCGTACCAACCGCCCTTAACTTTTGAATATAAGGTATCGGCCGGTATTGGCCCTTCCACATTATAACCGGCACGCCGCGCGAGTTTAACCGCGGGAATAATCTCCTTAATTTCCTCTTTCCCGAAAAGGCCACCGTCGCCTGCATGCGGATTGAGCCCCGCAACGCCGATCTTAGGTGTCGCAATTCCCATCGATACGCACGCTTGATGGGCGATCTTAATAGCCTGAAACACTCTATCCTTTTTGATCATGTCGATCGCTTTTCGCAAAGCAACGTGCGTCGTCACATGAACCGTTCTAAGATTTCCGTTCGCGAGCATCATGGAATAGTTTTTAGTCTTCGTCAGGGATGCGAGCATTTCCGTATGGCCGGGATATTTTTTCCCATATCCTCCGAGCTCAAATGAACGCTTATGTATGGGGCACGTAACGATCGCGTCTATCTTTCTTGAAAGCGCGAGATCAACGGCTTTCCGGATATACTCCCCGGCCGCTTTCCCACACATCCCCGAGACCTTCCCATACCGGAGCTTCTTCATATCGATATTCTGAAGATCGAGAACGTCGAGGCATCCAAAAACATACTTTCCTTTTTTCGGGTCCTGCACAGTATTTATTTTATACGATCTCTTTCCGGTAAAACGAAGCGCGTCTTGTACACAGCGCGCGTCCCCAATAACAAGAGGTCTGCTTGCCCTGTAAATATCTCTTTTGGATAAAAGCTTCACACAAAGCTCAGACCCGATACCGGCCGGATCTCCCATGGTAATACCGATCAATGGCCTCATCTTCGCCCCCTATTATGACTCCAATTCGGGCAACACATTCCCCTTGTCAACACTATTAAATAACGTAATGATCTCGTTTTCGATCTTTCCGTTTGACGCTATGACCGTTCTATCGGTGAGTGATGCCGGTCTTCCCTGAAAATTTACGACCGATCCTCCAGCTTCCTTGATGATCACATATCCCGCCGCGAAATCGACAGATTTCACTCTATGGAATATCCTCGCCTCTACCGTACCACGCGCGACATTACACAGATCGACACATGCTGAACCAAAGATCCTCAACGTAAAACAATGCTCGACAATAGGCATAAGATGTCTCGCCATATCTTGATTAAGATGAAATTGATTATCATAGACAATAACCGCATCCTTAAGCTTCTCTGTTTTTGAACAGGTGATCTTTGTTCCGTTACAATAAGCGCCTCCGCCTTGTACAGCATAGAAATATTCGTCGAACTCGGGCAGATAGATAATCCCTGCATAAGGCCGGTCGCCGGTATACATACCGATCGAAATCGCGTAAAAAGGTATATTATGGATGAAATTATGGGTCCCGTCTATCGGGTCAACGATAAAGACCGTCTCATCCGATCCGGTTATCTCCCCCACCTCCTCCGAAAAGACTTTCGCGCCAGGATAGTGTTTCAACAAGTATCCGGTTATAGCGGTTTCTGAGGCAATGTCACAGTTCGTCACGATCTCCCGGTACTGTTTATGCCTA
>JBDRSA010000073.1:0-17938 GCA_043825275.1 Candidatus Omnitrophota bacterium | reverse complement strand
CACCGTAAACCGTACACCGTAAACCGTCTTTGCGCTCTGCCCCGATAACCCTTGACTTTTGAGCGCCAAAGGAGTAAATTGAATATACAATTCGGTCATATAGGTTCCTCATAGCTTGAGGATAAAAGGGAAACTCGTGCGAATCGAGTACGGTCCCGCCGCTGTAACCGGGGACGAAAGTCGGATTAGGCCACTGCTCTAAGAAGAGCGGGAAGGCGCGATGAGTAGAAAGATCCGGGAGCCAGAAGACCTGCCTATAGAATAGCAATGACAGTTGTCCCGGGTTCCGGACAGGTGTCATGATGTACGGGTGAAGTAAATCAGGGTGCAACCCCGCAGCTTGTTCTGTTACGTAATACAGGCAAAGATGCGGGGATTTTATTTATGGGCATAGAGCAAGGTAACCTCTCTCGTCATTGCGAGGAGACCGAGCAGCGCGAGGACGACGAAGCAATCTCAGTCAGAATTAATAAAAAGACCCTCGCTTCGTCCTTCGATAGACTCAGGACTGCGCTCGGGAGATTGCTTCGCCCCTTCGGGGCTCGCGATGACAGTATGCGACATACGAACGACGGTATACGGATGACGGACGCCGAATTAAACAATGAAGAAATTAATCCTAATACGCCACGGCCAGACGGATTTTAACGAACAGCGCAGGTATTCTGGTTATTCCAATATCCCTTTGAACAACGCGGGTATCGACCAGGCAACCAGGCTTAGAGCTAAAGCGCGTCGCCATACGATCGACAGGATCTATTCCAGCGATCTGATGAGGGCGTATCAGACGGCGAGGATCATCTTCGGGAAGAGGCGCGTTACGAAAAAACGATACCTCCGGGAGATCGATTTCGGGCAGATGGAAGGCTTGACCGCCGACATGATAACGGAGCGATTTCCCTCGCAGTACAAGATATGGCTCGATACGCCGCATCTTGCCAGAATGCCGGGTGGTGAGAGCATCGCGGCCTTCTCCGCGCGGGTCTGGAAATGTTTCGAGGATATCAGGAAGAAGAATTCGGGGAAGAGCGTCGCGATCGTCAGCCACGGCGGCCCGATACGGATCATACTCCTCGGACTTATGGGTAAGACGATCGGGGATTTCTGGAAGATCCAGCAGCGTAATACGGCGTTCAACCTGGTGAAATTCGCCCAGGGCGCGCCGAAGTTCATCGCCCTCAATGATATTACGCATCGAAACGACGCCTCGTAGGATCTGTAATGAAAAGAAATCATTGTACTTTTATAATCGGCGGCACGCGCAGCGGAAAGAGCGGTCTTGCCGTCGAGAGGGCGAAGAAGCTTGGCCGACACGTTCTCTTTGTCGCAACGTGTGTGCCGCGCGATGAAGAGATGAAAAAACGAGTCCGATCGCATAAACGGTCTCGGCCAAGGTCGTGGCGGTCACTTGAGGCGGGCGGAAGGCTCGCGCCGGAGCTTCGTTCGATGAAGGATCCCCTCGATGCCGTGATCATAGACTGTGTCGGGCTCTTTGTCTCGAATCTGATGGAAATGGAGTTATCCGATACCGCGATCATACGCGAAGTACGCATGGCTATCCGGGCCATAAGAAAGATATCTTCAGAGGTGATCATTGTCTCAAATGATGTCGGATCGGGTATTGTCCCGGCCAATGCCGCCGCCAGGCGGTTCGGGGATATTATAGGTTTGGCGAACCAGATGATCGCGCAAGAAGCCGATGAAGTTATTGTTATGCACTCAGGTATTCCGACACGAATAAAAGGAGGAGCATGAAATGGAAACATTGCGCGTCACGATCAAGGAGATCGCGTCGATTGACGCTTCGGTCGTAGAAAGAACACAGGTACGGCTTGACCTTCTCACCAAGCCGCAAGGCAGCCTCGGCAGGCTCGAGGAGCTCGCCAAGCGGGTCGCCGGGATCACCGGCAATGAAAGCCCAACTCTTAAGAATAAAGTCATCTTCACCATGGCCGGAGATCACGGGATCGCGCTCGAGGGCGTCAGCGCCTTTCCACGGGAGGTGACGGCGCAGATGGTCTACAATTTCTTACGAGGCGGCGCGGGCATTAATGTGCTCGCCCGGCACGTCGGCGCGAAGGTGACCGTGATTGACATGGGAGTGGCGTGCGACCTTGAGTCATCGCCCGATCTCATTGTTCAAAAGATCGGATACGGGACGAAAAGTTTTACCAAAGGTCCCGCTATGACAAAGGACGAAGCGGTCCGTTCTCTCGAGGCCGGTATCGAGGTCTTTAATCGCGAGTTCGCCAAGGGTATCGATATCGCCGGGACCGGCGATATGGGGATCGGCAACACGACACCGTCGAGCGCGATCGTTTCGGCGATAACGGGTTCGTCCGTTGAAACCGTCACCGGCAGAGGGACCGGCGTGAATGACGATTCGTACAGGATCAAGATCGACGTGATCAAAAAAGGGCTTGCTGTCAATAACCCTGATGCCGCTGACGCGATCGACGTTCTGTCGAAAGTAGGCGGTTTTGAGATCGGCGGGCTCGCGGGGGTTATTCTCGCGGCGGCGTCGAAAAGGGTCCCGGTCGTGATCGACGGGTTTATTTCAGGCGCCGCGGCTTTGATCGCCTATACGCTTGAACCGAAAACGAAAGAGTATATGATCGCCGGCCACTGTTCCGCGGAACAGGGGCACATCATCGCCCTGAACCATATCGGGTTGAAGCCGGTTTTGGATCTTGACCTTCGCCTGGGCGAAGGAACCGGCGCCGCGCTCGCGATGAGTATCGTCGATGCAAGCGTCAAGATACTAACCCAGATGGCGACGTTCCAGAGTGCTGCCGTTGCAGAGAAGAAAGAGGATCAGAAAGAGTGCGAGGTATAGGGCAGGGGCTTTTGGTCAAAGTATGTCATTGCGAGAAGGTGCGAGATTGCTTCGTCGCTTCGCTTCTCGCAACAGGCTGCGCAATCTCTGTCAGAATTAATAAAAGAGACCCTCGCTTCGTCTTTCGACAAGTGATTCGACAGGCACTTCGACAGGCTCAGTGCTTGCTCATCATCCTTCGAATCATCCTGAGCAGCGTCGAAGGACTTAGGACTACGCTCGGGAGATTGCTTCGTCGCTGACGCTCCTCGCAATGACAGATAGGAATATATACATTGAAACAACTCTTGACCGCCATCAGCTTTCTTACTATCCTGCCGTTTGGTCCGAAGGAGAAAGTTACCGATAAGGACCTGGGGGGCTCGCTCCGCTTCTTTCCGCTCGTCGGAATCCTGATCGGCCTGATCGCGGTGTTCGCCGCGTCGATCACGGGATGGCTGCCGCGGCCTGTTTCGGGAGCCCTGGTCCTGATCACTATGGTTGTCGTTACCGGCGGCGTCCACCTCGATGGATTCGCCGATTCCTGTGATGGACTTTACGGGCACATTCCGAAAGAGAGGCGGCTTGCGATAATGCGCGATAGCAGCATCGGTGTCATGGGTACTCTCGGCCTTGTTCTGCTTCTGCTTTTAAAGTACGCGCTCATCATAAGCGTCCCGGAGGATATGCTATGGCGGGTTCTTATCGTTATGCCGCTTGTGGGAAGGTGGGCGCAGGTTACCGCATGTACGACATCCTGTTATGCGCGGGACAACGGGAAGGCGCGCTCTTTTATCGAGCACGCCGGTAAGGGAGCGCTTCCTGGAGCGACGCTTTTTTCTCTCGCGGCGGCCATCCTTATTCTCGGCGGGATCGGCATCGTAACTTTTTTGTCGGCGGCGGCCTTTACCGGGATCGTGACCGCGTGGATCAAAAGAAGGATCGGCGGAATGACCGGCGATACGATCGGCGCGGTGAGCGAACTTATCGAGGTAGTTACGGGATTGATGATACTGTCGGTGATCTATGCTTAACAGACTGCACGGCGGGGATATCCGGGCGCATACCGGTTCGGGCGCGGCAAGAGTTGTCGATTTTAGCGCGAATATCAATCCGCTCGGCTACCCCGCGTGTGTTGAGGCGGTGCTCGCCAAAAGCGCCGGGAAGATTATTCATTACCCGGAGCATGACGCCGGATCGCTCACCGAGGCTCTCGCGCGGCACCATGCCGTGTCGGCCCGGAACATTGTTGCCGGCAACGGTTCGATCGAACTGATCTATTTGATCCCGAAAGCGCTCGGCCTGAAAAAGGTCCTTATCATTACGCCAACGTTCAGCGAATACGAGACCGCGTCGCGGATCCATGGCGCGCGGACGGTGTTTTTAAGGCTGGGTCCAAAGAATGATTTTAAGCCGGATATCGACCGTGTTATCCGCGCTCTTGACGATGTTGACGGGATCTTTCTCTGTAATCCGAACAATCCGACCGGTACGGCCTTCTCGCGTGATGAGCTTACGCGTATCTGGTCGGCGTGCGGAGAGCGCGATGTCACGATGGTTGTCGACGAGGCCTTTATCGACTTCAGGCCTGACGGCGCGCGGAAGAGCCTTGTCCGGAACGCGGTGAAGTCGCCGGGCCTGGTCGTTCTCCGCTCACTGACAAAAATATACGCGCTGGCGGGCCTGCGGGCCGGGTATATCGTAGCGCACAAAGATACGGCCGGCCATATTTCCCGTTACCAATATCCGTGGAGCGTCAATTCCCTGGCCTCTGAGGTCGGCAAGGCCGTCCTTCGTGACCGCGCGTATATGAAGAAGACCCATCAAACGGTAGCCAGAGAGGCAGCGTATATGTACCGGCATCTGGGCGCCATCGAGGATATTATGGTCTATCGGACGGACGCGAATTTTTTCTTATGCAGGCTCAAAAAGACGGCAGTTGTATCGTCCGCTTCCGTACTCAAAAAAAGATTGCTCGCGCGCGGTATTATCGTGCGTGATTGTTCCAATTTTAGAGGGCTCGATCGATCCTATTTCAGGGTAGCCGTTAAGCGGAGAGAAGACAATTCGAAGCTTCTTTCGGCGCTGCGGCACGTCCTTGAGGCCGCAAAACGGAGACAATAGATGCACGTGTGGTCGGCGATAGTTTGCGCGTACTGTTTGGATCTGCTTCTGGGGGATCCGGCGTGGCTGCCTCACCCGGTTCGCATGATCGGCCGGGCCATTACCCGTCTTGAAGCGGCGCTCAGGAATATTTTTAAGAATGAACGGGCGGCAGGTGTTGTTCTTACCATGAGCGTTGTCGGGGGCGTTTATCTCGGCGTTGCCGGTATTGTTCTTCTGGCCGGCGCGATACATCCGTACGCCGGCTGGGCGGCTACCGTGGGCGCGCTTTATTTCGCGTTCGCCACCAAAGATCTTTCGGCGCAAAGCATGGGAGTATACCGCGCTCTGAACGAAGAGGATCTCGCGCTTGCCCGGTCAAGGTTGAGCATGATCGTGGGCAGAGACACCGCTTCATTAAGTAAAGAAGAGATCGTCCGCGCGACGGTCGAGACCGTCGCCGAAGGCACTGTTGACGGGATCGTCGCGCCTTTATTCTACGCGCTTTTAGGGGGGGCGCCGCTTGCTCTGGCGTATAAGGCGGTTAATACGCTCGATTCGATGGTCGGCTATCGCAATGAGCGTTACGTGAAGTTTGGATGGGCCTCCGCTAAATTGGACGACGCCGCCAATTATATTCCGGCCCGGCTTTCGGCGTTCTTTCTTCCGCTGGCGGCGGTTATCACCGGCAATGACGGGCGGGAGTCACTGGCGACGGCGCGGCGGGACGGCAGGAAGCATCCGAGCCCGAACAGCGGGATCTCAGAAGCGGCGATGGCGGGCGCTCTGAATGTCACTCTGGGCGGTTTGAGTCATTATAACGGTGTGGTATCGAACAAGCCTCATATTGGCTCCGGTACAGAGCTGCCTACAAAAGATCATATTGAAAAAAGCGTCAGGATAAGTTTAGTTGCATCATTCCTGGCGGTTCTGTTTGTGGTTATATTGAAGATGCTAATGCGTTAGTAACTGTCCTTTTAGTCTTTGTGTCATTCCCGCGAAAGCGGGAATCCAGAACAGGGCTATAAATAATCGTATTTTTCTTTACGGTTAGCGACGGATAGAAATTTAGAAAAGGACATGGATTCCCGCTTGCGCGGGAATGACAAAGAAGTAAGTTAACAGACTACTAATAGAGAGGAGGTGAATCAATGGCACCTAAGAAATCTGTGAAAAGCGGTATTGCGAAGAAGGCGAAGACGACAACTGCATCGAAATCCAAGTCGTACCGGATGCGCTGCCCGAAAACGGCGAACGGATTGTCGCACTTTGTAATGTACGGTGATATCAAAGAGAAGGAAACGTTGTTATAGTTTCCAGTGGCCAGATGCCAGTTGCCAGAAAAAGAATTTTCAAGATGTACAACGGGTAATCACTACTGGCGACTGGTACCTGGCGACTGGTACCTGAGATCGTGACTGATTTGTGGCCAACAACAAGATAGGAGAATAATGGTAAAACGCTCGATCGAGAAGAAAGGTTTGCACGTTGAAGCGGTAACCGCGAATAATACCATGATCGTGGATCCGGAGAACGCGTTCTGGGCCATAACCGAGAACGATATCGATGAGGGCGCGTTTATCCCTCAGGAGGTACTCACGTTATATAACGACCGGAAGGGTCTCTGTGACGAAGAGATGTACCGTTTCAGGTTCGAGACGGGCCTTACCGCGGTCTACATCGACCCCACCGACCGGTGCAACGCGAACTGCTCATACTGTTACATTCCCGCCGCGCGGCGGAAACAGGGACGTTCGATGACTCAAGATGAGCTTGACGCCGCGCTAACGAAGATCGAAAAATATTTTAAAGCACAGAAGCGTACCCCCGTTATCATCTTTCATGCCGCGGAACCCCTATTGGTCAAGGACGTTCTCTTCCGTTCGATCGACAGATTTAAAGACAGGCTCTATTTTGGTATTCAGACGAACGCGCTTCTGCTAACGAAAGAGGACGTCCGTTTTATAAAAAGCAGAAAGGTAAGTATCGGTATCTCGATCGACGCGCCGGATAAGCTGACGAATGACCGCTTGCGCAGGTCGTTTCGCGGCGGCGGCAATTTTAAGAAAGCGGTACAGGCGCTGGAATGGTTCGAGGGATACAAGGGGCTGAACGTTATCGCGACGATGACGAAGACGAATATTGAGAAGCTCCCGGCGCTCGTACGGTTTCTGCACACGAAGAAGGTCCGCTGCGTATTGATCAATCCGATGCGCCTTACGCGGAAAGAAGCGATCCGGGTGAAGCCCGATGAAAAAAAGATGGCGAAGTATTTTATACGGGCGGTCGATGAAGCTATTCGCTTGAGCGAGCGGTCATCGCGCGGGATCATCATAGGTAATTTTACGAACGTACTGCTTGCTATCGTCGCTCCAACCGCCCGGCGGCTCATGTGCGATATTTCGCCCTGCGGCGGCGGCAGGACGTTCTTTACGATAACCGCAACTGGAGACATGATCCCCTGCGGCGAATTCGTTAGCGCCAAAGGAATGTCCGGAGGTAATATCCATAAGGATTCGATCGAATCGGCGCTTCGCTCAAAAGCGTTTACACGCGTACGGAACAGGTATGTTGAGAAGATCGAAGAGTGTAATGTATGCGCCTACCGGAATATCTGCGGAGCTCCGTGCCCCGCTGAGCTGAACGCGATGGGGGATATGTACCAGAAATCGGTCTTCTGCGAATTCTATAAAACAGTTATCAGATATGCGTTCAAGCTTATCGCCGAGGGAAAAGAAAAGCATCTGCTGCGAAAAGAGTCCCTGCGCTATCTGCGGTATGAATATTTACTCGACTAACGAATAGGAAGCGGTATGAAACGGATCTTGAAAATGAGTTCATGATCAGGGACTGTTCGAATTTCAGGGGGCTGAACGGTTCCTACATCCGCGTCGCGGCGCGGTCCTGCCCCGAGAACGAACGGCTTATTCGAACCATAAAGGGCTGTCTATGAGCACGTTGATCGGAGATGTAAGAAATGCGTTACGCGAGGCGGTTAAGAAGGATCCCGCGGAGGCGATCCTCTTCTCGGGAGGCCTGGATACGAGCATTCTTGCCGCGCTCGATCCGCGGATAAAGGCGATCTCGGTAAGCCTTGAGGATTTCGGCGAAGACCTTATCTTCGCCCGGAAAACCGCGGAACATCTCGGCCTTGAGCGTCATCATAGTACCGTTACGGTTGCGGAAGCGATTCAAGCCGTCCCCGCTGTTATCAGGATCCTGAAGAGCTTTGATCCGGCGATCCCGAACGATCTGGTTGTCTATGCGGGGTTTAAAAAGGCGAAGGAGATGGGGTTCTCGTCGATCATGACGGGGGACGCTTCCGATGAGCTCTTCGGCGGGTATTCGTATATGCGGGCAATGCCGGATCTGAACGGTTATATCAGACGGATCTCCCGCGCGATGAGCTTCAGCTCCAATGATATAGGGGGTCATTTCGGCATACGGGTTGTCCAGCCTTTCTGCCGAAAAGAGATCGTCAGCCTCGCGCTTGGGATACCTCAGGAGTTGAAGATAAACAGGGAAGCCGATGAGCCCGTCGGAAAATGGATCCTCAGAAAAGCGTTCGAAGACCTTCTGCCGCCTGACGTTATCTGGCAGGATAAACGGCCGCTTGAGTGCGGATCGGGCATGGAAGAGCTTCGCGCGATCATCTCGCGGAAGGTGACCGATGGGGAGTTTTCAAAAAGGCCGGAACATATGGAGTTCTACAATAAAGAGCATTTCTATTATTACAGTGTTTTTAAAGAAGGCGGACAGGCGGTGCCCGCCCTCGGTAAAGGTGAAAAAGCATGTCGAGGATGCGGAGCCGGAATACGGCCCGGATCGTTTCACTGTAAAACGTGTGGTTATGTGCCGCAAGAGGGGATCATCGTATGATTTCCGCTTCAGCATTCGTTTCATGGAGCGGGGGGAAGGATACATCACTCGCTTGCTATCGCGCGATGCGGGATATGGATATCACCGTCTCGCATCTTCTCAATATGGTCACCGAGGACGGTTTGCGGGGCCGGTCTCACGGTGTTCCCGTCGGACTTATCAGGGAGCAGGCCGGCCGGATCGGCGTGCCTATTGTCCAGCAGAAGACCACCTGGCAGACCTATGAAGCGGAATTTATCAAAGCGGCGTCGGCGTTAAAAGCCGAGGGTATTACCGTAGGTGTTTTCGGCGATATCGATCTTCAGGAGCACCGGGACTGGGTGGAACGTGTCTGCTCACTATGCGGGATCAAGCCCGTCTTTCCGCTCTGGCAGCGGGACCGGAAAGATATCCTGCGCGATTTTATCGATTCGGGGTTTGAATCTCTCGTGGTGACGACACGGGCCGATGTCCTTAATGAATTATGGATCGGCCGCGTTATTGATGAAACATTCATCCGGGATATTACGAAAATATCAGGAGTGGATGCCTGCGGCGAAGGCGGCGAGTACCACACTTTTGTTACCGCGGCCCCGTTCTTTTCCCGGAAGATCCGGATCGGCGCGTTCGAAAAGATCAGAAAAGGTGATCACTGGTTTATGGAGGTCAAAGAATATGCGTAAAGCGGCGCGGGGTATTTCTTATATCGCCTGCGGTATATTGCTGTTCCTTGCCGGCACTGTGCTGGCCGATGAAGGGTTCCCCGTTACCGTACAAGACGGTCTGGGAAGAAGTGTCACGATCCGTTCGAAGCCGGAGCGGATCGTGTCGCTTTCACCCGCGATGACAGAGAACCTCTATCTACTGGGGTCGGGGGATCGTATCGTCGGCAATACCATCTACTGTGAACACCCGGAAGCGGCGAAGCATACGGAAAAGGTCGGGACGATAACAAGCCCGGGCATCGAGAAGGTCATCAGCCTGAGACCGGATCTGGTTGTCCTGACCGACGCGGTGATCCAAAAAGGCCTTATTAAGCGGGTCGAGAATATGGGGATCGTCACATATGCGTTCAGGCCGAGCGGTAATTTCAAGGAATTATGCGAAGATTTTATCAAGCTCGGGGACCTGATCGGCCGTGGCGAGCGGGCGCGATGGCTTGTCGAAAAAGCGGAACGAAGAGTTGCCGCCGTTACCGGGAAGGTGGCTGGCAGGCCCCTTGTCACGGTCTTCTGGCAGGTCGGCGCTAACCCGCTCTTTACGGCCGCACGGGAGACATTTGCGGACGATCTTATCAAACTCGCCGGCGGGAAGAATGTTGCCGCCCAATACGGCACGCAGTATCCTCAACTGAGCAGGGAAGAGGTGATCACCAGCGACCCTGAGGTGATCATGATCGTTACTATGGGTGAGGTAACGGCGAAGGAGAAAGAGATCTGGCAGCGATTCTCCGATCTTCAGGCGGTACAGAACGGGCGGATACATGTTGTTGAGGCGCATAAATTCTGCAGCCCGACGCCGGTGACATTCGCCGAGGCGGTTGAGGATGTGGCGGGGTATCTTCATCCGGATCTCTCCAAAGAACAGGATGGTGCGTTGCGGCAATGAAAAGAACTATCCTCATTTTTATAATACTCAGTACGGTACTGGCGGGAGCGGTCTTCGTTTCAGCCCTGCTCGGCGCGGGGGATATTCCGAAAGAGGATGTGATCAGGGCGCTCTTTTTGAGATCGACCGACACTATGGCCGAAACGATCGTCTGGCACATCCGGCTGCCGCGTATCGCGATCGCCCTTCTGATCGGCGCGGGGCTTGCGGCGTGCGGGTCCGTCTTTCAGGGGATGCTGCGCAATCCTCTGGCCGACCCGTATACGCTCGGCATATCGGGCGGCGCCGCGCTCGGCGCGACGATAGCCATCGTCTGCAAGATCGGCGGGCTCGGGTTCGTTTCGATCGCGAGCTTTATCGGCGCGCTTCTGTCCGTCTTCTTTATCTATATGGCGGCATCGCGTAAACAGTTTTCGGTCACGACCCTGATCCTCTGCGGCGTGGTCATGAACTTTCTCTTCTCGTCGCTGGTCCTCTTTATATTCGCGATCTCACGATCGCAGGATGTCCACGGTACGATCATCTGGATGATGGGCGATCTCGGATCGGCGCTCCCTGAGTATGTGCCGGTCCTTCTTTTTCCCGTCGGGATCGGGATCGCGCTGCTTATTGTTTTCGCGCGCGACCTGAATATCCTCTCGCTCGGCGAGGAGCGGGCGCTTCACCTCGGCCTCGAGGCCGAGACAACGAAAAAGATACTTTTTACCATCGCTTCGTTGATCACGGGAGCGTGTGTCGCGTGCTCGGGGATCATCGGCTTTGTCGGTTTGATCATACCGCATATGATGCGTCAGATAACGGGCGCCGATCACCGGGTGCTCATACCCGCTTCGGCATTCGCGGGCGCGGTCTTTTTGATCCTCTGCGATACCCTGGCCCGTACGATCATAGCTCCTATCGAGCTTCCGGTCGGCGTTATCACGGGGATCGTCGGCGGAATATTCTTTTTGATCCTTTTATTCAGGAAGAGGCAATGGGAGATCCTGTAGTACAGAGAGTGATGCTGGAGATAAAGGGCATTACCTGCGGATACGGAAAACGGCTGGTCCTCAGAGATCTCTCCCTTACCGTCGGGTCGCGTGAGTTCGTCGGCGTTCTCGGTCCCAACGGAGCGGGAAAGACGACGCTTCTGCGCGCGATCATCCGCGCTCTACGGATACTGCGCGGGGAGGTGTTTTACAAGGGGACCGATGTAGGCTCGCTTACCAGAAGCGGTATTGCCGGTGAGATCGCCGTTCTGCCGCAGTTGTTCGAGACCCCTTTTTCGTTTAGCGCCGAGGAGATAATATCACTGGGGCGCTTTCCGCATATGAAGCGTTTTGAGCGCTTCAAGAGAAAAGATATCGGGATCGTCCGCCGGGCGATGGAGCTTGCCGATGTATCGCATCTGGGCCGGAGGAAGCTCAATGAGCTTTCCGGCGGTGAGCGTCAGCGGGTTCTGCTGGCGCAATGCCTGGCGCAGGAGCCGAAGCTGCTTCTTCTGGATGAGCCAACGACCCATCTTGACATCGGACACCAGATCTACGTACTCGACCTTCTGAAACGGATGAAGAAGAGCGAAGGGCTTACCGTTATCATGGTCATGCACGATATCAATCTCGCCAGCGACTACTGCGATAAGATCGTCCTGTTAAAAGACGGCGCGCTCTTCGCCTACGGGGCTCCGTCGGATGTCCTTACATATCGTACGATCGAAGAGCTCTACCGGACCGTCTGTGTTGTCAATGAGAATCCCGTGACCGGCAAGCCGCATGTCTATCTTGTTCCCGAGGACCGGCGCGGAAGATCTTGATCTGTTACAAAGCGTGTTACAAAGCGAAACGTATTGACAAATCCGGCATCTTTGCTATAATAAACGTATCTTTGACAAAGTAGTTTGACAGGGAATCCGGTGAAAACCCGGAGCTACCCCCGTAACTGTAAGCGGAGAAGTATTTTCGAGCAGTCACTGCCGCGCATGGTCGCTAACAAGCGGCTGACGCGATGGGAAGGCCGCCCGGCAATCAAGTCCGCGAGCCAGGAGACCTGATCTGCTTTGACCTTCGGGGTGCGAGGGTAGCGTCCCCAGCACCCTAATCGTCGTAAGATGATTAGGGGATTTTTTTGCCCCGAAGCCTCTTCGGGGTTTTTTTGATTTAGGAGGAATCGTAAATGAAGAGAGTTTTTGTTTGTATGCTTGTGGTCTTTATGGTGCTTGGGGATATGCGGATCTTCGCGGCGGCAGAAAAAAAAGAAGCGAACAGTGACAAGGTCACCGTAAAAGAAGTGATCGTCTCCGCGTCACGCGTCGAAGAGGACGCTTCACGTATCGCCAGTGATGTTGTAATTATTACCGAAGAGGACCTGAAAGAGCAGAAGGTGACCTACGTTATCGACGCGCTCAGGAACGTTCCCGGGATTCACGTCGCGCAGAACGGAATATTCGGAGGATTAAGCAGCGTCTACCTGCGCGGCGTTTCGACCGGGCAAACCCTGGTCATGATCGACGGGATGAGGGTCTTCGATCCGATGTCGACCGATGCCTCTTTCAACGCCGCTCACATGAGCATCGATAACGTCGAGCGGATCGAGATCATCAAGGGGCCGCAGAGTGTATTGTACGGTTCCAACGCGATCGGCGGCGTCATTAATATCATTACCAAGCGGGGAAAGGGCAGGCCGAGCTTCGAGACGGACGGGTCGATCGGGTACTGGCGCACCTATCAGGGGAGGACATCGTTCTCCGGGTCATGCGACATGCTCGATTTCTCCTTCTCGGCCTCGGGAGTTACAACGGACGGTATCTCGAAGGTCAATGAGCGTGAGAACGCGGGTGAGCGGGATTTTTACAAGAACTATACGTTCGACGGGAGGCTCGACTGGAACCTGACCGATACGCTCTCCTACGGTATCGAGGCCCGCTATAACGACGCGTGGCTCAAATACGACGACGGGGGGAACCAGGACGATATGAACCGCTACGGGACCGCGGAGACGATCCTGGTGAGCTCGTATTTTGACGCCATGTTCTTTGAGGCGCTTAAGTCAACGCTCTCGTTCGCCTTTATGAGATTTCGCAGGGAGGACGAGGACCAGAACGACGGCAGGGACCTCGAAGAGAACTACAGCTTTTTTCACGGCAAAGATATAAAGGCAGGCTGGCAGAATACGCTCTTTATCAACGACTTTGATACGGTGACCGCCGGATGTGAGTTTGAGTATGAGGAGGGGAACTCCGACACGAACACCGGATCGCCTTTCTGGAATTCCAAGTCGACCATAAGCACTCGAATGAACGCGGTCCGCAGCTTCTACGCCAACAACGTATTCCATGCCGGCGGCCTCTATATTACAACTGGGTTACGGAACGATCGCCATTCCCGCTGGGGTAATTACACGACCTACCGTTTTGCCGGCGCGTATGACTTCGAGTGGCGCCATCTCGATACTATCGGATTTCAGCCATTCGGCGTCGATTGGTCTGAAGCCGGCTGCAATACCAAGGTCCGTGGTTCATACGGTACCGGATTCAAATCACCTTCGATCTATCAGATCTACTCGCCATTCGGCAGGGATGACCTTCAGCCGGAGAAGAGTTGGGGATGGGAGTTTGGTATTGAACAGGGATTCCTCGACAAGAAGCTCTTTGGTGAGATCACCTATTTCGGTACCGACGTCAAAAACCTGATAAACTTTGATCTGATCAATTGGGTCTATGAGAATCTCGGAACGGCCGAGATGGAAGGCCTCGAGGTCTCCTTTCATATCATTCCGGTCGACTGGTTCAAGATCAAGGGCGGGTATACGTACTATAATAAGACCAGGGATAAGAATACCCATGATCGGCTTATAAAAAGGCCCAAGGACAGGTTCAGCGTCAATGTTGACTGGGTCGTTTTTGTCGTTCCTCTGTATAAAGATCAGTCAATGAAAGGCAGGGTGAACTTCAATACGCTCTACGTCGGCAACAGGCATGACCGATTCGGTTGGCCGGTCAGGGAAGAACTGCTCCAGGCGTACTACAAATTCGATCTGATATCGGAGATATCGGTAACCGACTATTTCTCCGTCTATTGGAAGATCGATAATCTTACCGACCGGTTTTATGAAGAGGTGTACGGTTTCGCGACGCCGGAGCGGAATCATACCGTCGGCGTCAAGTGTACGATCCCGTTCTAAAGGAGCAAGCCCATGTTTGACTATTTTGTGCGGGGAGGGCCGGTCATGTACCCGCTCCTTGCCTGTTCGGTCGTTTCGCTGGCTATTATTATCGAGCGGATCATTTTTTGGCTGAGGTTGCGGACCACGGTCAACAGGCGGTCGCTCGATCTGATAATCCGCCTTGCCGGCAGGACAAGGCAGAATATGGCGATACGGGCAGCAAGGAGCTCTCGCGACTTTATCGCGAAGATCCTCCTTGAAGGCGTAAAGCATTTCGACCATAACTTCGATCTTGCGCTCGAGACCGCGGTTTCCGACGCCCTGAACCGGATGAGGCGCTATACAGGTATCCTTGATACGATCGTGACGCTCGCGCCGCTCTTGGGTATATTCGGCACCGTGCTCGGCATTATCGATTCATTCAATCTGCTCGGCAGCTCGATCGTCGATCCCAAGGCGGTAACCGGCGGTATCGCGCAGGCGCTCATAACGACCGCTGCGGGACTCGCCATCGCGATGCCGACGCTGATCTTCAATAACTACTTCAACGCCAGGATCGAATCGAGCGCCTCCGAGATCGAGAAGTATGTCAACGCGCTTGAGATGACGCGTCGCAGGGCTTACCATACAGGAGAACGGGCATGAAGATCGCCGTACCCGTTCCGAAACGCTCGCGTGTCGAGATGATCCCTCTGATTGACATGATATTCCTTCTTCTGGCGTCATTCGTGTTCGCGTTTATCGCGATGACCGTCCATAAAGGGATCCCGGTGAACTTACCGTTCGCGACGACCTTTGTTGAAGATCAGGAGGAATATATCTCGGTGACGGTGACCGAAAACGACGAGATCTACATCGACAAGATGAAGATCGAGCGCGGAGAGCTTATCGGCCTTCTGAAGGAGATCAAGCGGAAGGATCCGGAGGCGCGGATCTATCTGAGCGCGGATAAGGATACGACGTACAAGCAGATCGTCTTTGTTCTTGATGCGCTCAGGAACGTCGGATTACAGCGGGTGTCGCTTGAGACGGGAGATATCGATGAATAGAACGATCATCCTGCCCGGGTTTTTGTCGGTCTCCGTTCACGCGGTAGCGATATTGACGCATATCGTCCCGTTCTCCGCGAAGGATCTCGACGCGAACCTTCCGGTCGCTTCGACGAGCATGGAGATCTCGATGGTCCGGGCCGTTCCGAGAATTGAAGTGCGGACCGAACCGGCCGAAGAGAAGGCCGTTCAGGATGTATCGGTTATCGAAGAAGCTTCTTTTACGGAGTCCCTTGTCGAAGAAGAATTTCAGGATGTTGAGGAAGAGGCTGTCATCGAGGAAGAGGTCCCCGATGAACCGGTTGTTCCACCCGAGACTCCTTCGGATATCGGCGTCGTGCAGGAGCAGATCTCCCGGCTTTTGACCAACAAACCCCCGCAGTATCCTCGTGTCGCCCGTATTAACGGATGGTCGGGCGAAGTGGTCCTGCTCGCGTCGGTCAATACCGACGGTTCGTGTAGAAAGGTCGCTATTCTGTCCGGTTCGGGGCACCGCGTGCTCGATTTCGCCGCGGTCAAGGCGGTCCGGTTATGGCGCTTTAAAGATGTCTCCAAAGCTGTTGAGGTGAAGGTACCGGTTGTCTTTATTCTGACGCGGTGACGCGGCGTTGAGCGAGGTACGAACGGGATCGAATTCAGGGTGACCAATCCTCTTCCGCGTGTCAATATTGACCCCGCGCTCCGTTGCAACTTAATATATTGCAACGGGTTTTTATTTGTTATAGAATTACGCATATAAACGTAGGGAGCCAGTCACTCGCTGTCGATTATCCCAGGATCAAAAGATGTCCTGCCATTCAATACTATCATTCGTATGATCGGCCGGGCACGTCGTGATGTAACAATATAACAGGACCGGAACCATAAGGCGGCTGCATATGAAAAAGGGATACGTTCATGTCTATACCGGGAACGGGAAGGGGAAGACAACGGCCGCGCTCGGCCTCACCGCGCGCGCGTTGGGAGCGGGATTGCGTGTCTATATCGGACAGTTCTTCAAGCAGGGAGATTACAGCGAGATTAAATTCCTGTCAAATTGCGGTCATGACGTCACGATCGAGCAGTTTGGCGGCGGGTGTTCGCTCTTTTCACCGCCTACCAATGAGGATAGGGCGAATGCTCAGAAAGGGTTCGCGAGGGTTTCCGCTATCCTGAAGAACGGAGATTACGACGTTATTATCCTTGATGAGTTGAACGTCGCTCTTCACCATGGGGTGCTTTCTGTCGGCGATGTCGTAACGGCGCTTACCGAAAGAAACGGCGCGTGCGAAGTAATTGTCACCGGACGGAACGCTCCGGAAGAGATCATCGCGATCGCTGATCTTGTCTCGGAGATCGCCGAACGGAAGCATTATTTCACAAAAGGTGTCCCAGCGCGTAGGGGGATTGAGTTGTAGGTTATGTATCGTCGTGCACGAGAATAAGTAACATGCGAAGTTCGTCGTGAGTATATCGTATTGCGTATTGAGCAAGCAGTATATTGAAAGTAGATTATAGTCACTATAGACGCAATACGACATACGCGATACTCAATACGAAAAAGACGCGATACGAACGACGGAAGACGAGTTAGGGTGGAATCTATGAGTCACGGAAGACGGAAGACGGAAGACGGAAGACGGAACTGGTATCCGGTCAGCCTCTCCATCGCCGGAAAAAGGATCGTGGTGATCGGCGGCGGCACCGTTGCCGAGCGCAAGGTCAAAAATTGCATGCCGTGCGGGTGTGTCGTAACCGTTGTGAGCCCTACGCTTACCGGTTCGTTGCGCAGGCGCCTCATCAAGAAAGAGATCCGGTACGTCGAAAGCGCCTATAACATCCGGCACCTGAAAGGCGCCATTCTGGTATACGCGGCAACGTCGGATCGGAATGTCAACAAGCGGATTGCGCGCGACGCCGGGAAACGAAGAATATTGGTGAATGTGTGTGACTCAAAAGAAGAATCGTCGTTTATCGTGCCGGCGGTCTTTCGCAAGAAGGGCGTGACCGTCGCCGTATCGACCGGCGGGCGATCCCCCTCAAAAGCGGCGCGGTACCGGGACCGGCTCAAGGGGTGTGTCTGATGCGATTGACTATGATAGGGATAAGCCATAATACCGCGAAGCTCGAAACGAGAGAGCGCTTTTCCATGCGCGCGAAATTAATGAAGGATGTCCTTTCGCGTGCGGTGAACGTGTACGGATCGAAGGGCGCTGTTCTTCTCTCTACGTGCAATCGTATGGAGCTGTACGCGGAAACGGATGATGAACATGAAGCCGGTCTTATACGGGCGTTGTCAGGCTATTTTTCGATCTCGCCGCGCGAGATAGAGGACCATTTTTATCAGAAGCGCGGCGCGGACGCTGTCGAGCATCTCTTTTCGGTC
>JBDRSA010000072.1:0-12775 GCA_043825275.1 Candidatus Omnitrophota bacterium | reverse complement strand
TCCTCTTAGGAAGGGGATCCCCAAAGGGGAAACACCGTTTCCCCTTTGGAAAAATCCGGACGCGTTGTGACATATTTGTAAAAGTAGGATTTTTGGGCTCGTAGCTCAATCGGTTAGAGCATCTGACTCATAATCAGAGGGTTCTTGGTTCAAGTCCAAGCGGGCCCACCATCCTTCGACTCACCCCGCCACTGCGGGGTTCGCTCAGGATTGAACGGTAGGCTGAGTCGAAGGATAGCCTGAGTTTGTCGAAGGGCAACGACGAGGGACAAAGCTAATCGCATAAGCCATAGTCTCATTAAGGGTACTTAGCTCAGCCGGTTAGAGCGCGTGCCTCACATGCACGAGGTCAGAGGTTCAAGTCCTCTAGTACCCACCATCCTTCGACTCACCCGCCTTCGGCGGGTTCGCTCAGGATAGAATGGAAGGCAGAGTCAAAGAATGCCCTGAGCGCTTGTGGTGAGCGACCCTTCGACATGCTCAGGGTCGTCCTGAGCGTAGTCGATGGACGAAGTCGAACCATGTCGAAGGGCAACGACGAGGGGCACCCTTTGAGGATCCCTTTCCTAAAAGAAGGGACTACTTGCGGAAAAGTCATCGCGGAGTTATAATATGCGGAAGAACTATTGACCGCATAGCAGCGAGAAAATGATATGACACAATTTGAAGAACAGATAAAGCTTCTGATAGAATTGCAGGGTTTCGATTCTGAGATCCATAAGCTTAAGGGGATCCTGGGCGGGTTTCCTGCGGAGATCAAGGCGCTTGAAGATGCCTTTAATGCGCGCTTGACCGCGGGGCAGGCGCAGGATGAAGCGGTAAAAATGATCCAGCTAAAAAGAAAAGACAAAGAGATGGATCTGGGTACGAAAGAAGAGGCGATAAAGAAGTACAAGGCCCAGCAATATCAGGTAAAAACGAACAAGGAGTATTCCGCTATTCAGATGGAAATCGGGCGGGCGAAAGCCGACAATTCTATTCTCGAGGAAGAGATCTTGAAAATGTTTGACGAGATAGATGAGGCTAAAAAGAAGCTCGACGAGATCAGAGAGGATATAAAGGCCGGCGAAAATAAGCTGCAGGCAGAGAAGAAAGAGAAAGAGGACGAATCCAAAAAGATCGAAGAACAGCTGAAAACATTGAATGAAAAACGGAGCGTTCTCGCTGAGAGGGTAGACAAAAAGATATTGCCGCAGTACGAACGACTGCTGAAAAGCCGGGACGGACTGGCGATCGTTCCGATCCTCGGGAAAGGCGCGTGCCAGGGGTGCAACAGGGTGCAGCCTCCTCAAGTCGTCAACGAAGTCAAGATGAATGTCCGGGTCATTAATTGCGAATACTGTAACAGAATGCTCTATTGTGAAGAGTAAAATGGCCAGGAGATTGTCGATCTTTATAGACGGAGCGGCGCGCGGGAACCCCGGGCCGGCGGGTATCGGGGTGGTAGTGCGGGACGAAGACGGGATAACGCTGAAAGAGATCTCGAGGTATATCGGAGAAGCGACGAATAATATCGCGGAATACAACGCGCTTCTCTGTGGTCTGCAGGAAGCGCTCATGTTGAAAGCCGACGAAGTGGCCATCCATTCGGACAGTCAGCTCGTGGCCCGTCAGATCTCCGGCGCGTACCGGGTAAAGAATAAGGAACTAAAAAGACTTTTCGATCAAGCGCTTCATCTGCTGACGGGGTTCGCTCGTTACGAAATGAGACACATCGGCAGGGAGTTGAACAAGGAAGCGGACCGGTTGGCGAACAAAGCGATAAACTTGTCGGAGCCGGTCACCTAGGCGCTCCGGAACAACGATACGGAATACACCGCTCTTTTAAAAAAACAGCGAAATGATGCGGGCTTAATCAGGGAGCGGATCGGGCGGCCACTCTTTTTCTTAAACGAAAAGGGGAGGAAAGTCCGAGCTCCACAAGCAGCGTAGCGGGTAACACCCGTCCATCGAAAGATGAGGATCAGCTCTGTACCAGAACTCGCGAAAGCTCGTTCGGTACAGGGCTTTCGACGACAGAAGCGATTCTGCCGTCGAAAGAGCCACAGAGACGAGTCGAATTTTGCGAAGCAAAATTCGGGTGAAACGCGGCAATCTCTACGTGGAGCAAGACCAAATAGGTCCCGAATAAAATTTCAGCGGTCCTCAGGCTCGCCTGAGGACCGTCCTGGAAGATGAGGAGTAGCTTGCTCCTGCTGAGCGTTCTATCAGCGTCGGGACGGGTTGGGTCGCTTGACCCCGCGAGTGATCGCGGGGCTAGATAGATGGTCGCCACGTGTGTGATCGAACTGATCACGATCAGTTTTCCCGCGCACGTACAGAACTCGGCTTACAGATCCGGTTTTTGGTTGAGCCCGCACTATTACTTTAAGCAGATTACTTCCTGTCAGTATATACGGATACATAAATACCGTCGGAGATTCCCGCGGGTATTTTTTTGCTTACTTTTTAAAATATTTTACTTACTTCCTTGACAATAGGGGAGCGTTGGGGTATACTTATGATTAGTTGGTGGTACAAAGTGGCTGATAGTGGAGTAAACAAAAAATGTTTTACGGTGAATATGAACATTCGTTAGATAAAAAGGGGAGAATTATAATCCCCTCAAATTTTCGCGACTTTCTAAAAGAACATTATATCGAAAAACTGTTCGTAACGAGAGGTCTCGATAAATGTCTTTTCATGTTTACCGAAGAAGACTGGAAGACGCAGGAATCAAAATTCAGATCCATTCCATTTACGCGATCGGAAGCGAGAAAATTCAACAGGCTTTATTTTTCGGGCGCCACGGAAGTTACCTGCGATAAGCAGGGAAGGATACTGATCCCGCGGTATTTAAAAGAGTATGCGGGGATAAAGAAGGAGCTGATGATCATCGGTGTCTCAAACAGGATCGAGATATGGGCAAAAGATACATGGAAGGCGTATTATGAAATTTCGGAACAATCGTTTGAAGAGATAGCTGAGAAGCTGCTCGAAGGAGGGAGTAATGGAATTCCGGCTTAAGATCGTCGAGAAGAGAAAAAGACAGTATTGCTCGGTCAGCACGGATGATTATGTCGAACGGCTCAAGAAGCTCAGGTCACACAACATCGGACCGTCACGGCTCGGGCAAGATATCTACACGCTCAAGAAGATGGTCTTTTCAAGCGCGAGTGTTCTCAAGCGCTGGTAACGGCCAGGGAGCGAGTATCCACCGATCGGTGATGGTCGAAGAAGTTCTCGCGGGGCTCAACCCCGCGAAAGGGGACCTGATCGTCGATGCGACGGTCGGTGGAGGCGGACACGCGCGCTGGGTACTTGAGCGCATCTGTCCGGGAGGAATGCTTTTAGGGATAGATCGTGACATTGAGGCCCTACAGAGATCCGCCGATACGTTACGGGAATTCGAAGGGTCTGTTTTTTTCGCTCACGGAAATTTTCGAAATATTGACGCGATCACCGCCCAGCGGAACATAAAAAAAGTTGACGGCGTTCTTTTTGACCTTGGCGTCTCGATGGATCAGCTCGGAAGTCCTTCAAGAGGTTTTTCATTTATAGCTGACGCGCCGCTCGATATGAGGATGGACAGGTCCTCAAGGGTCAGCGCGCAGACGATCGTGAACAGGTATCCGGAAAAAGAGCTTTTTCAAATAATAGCCACGTACGGAGAAGAGCGATTCGCGCGAAGGATAGCCCGGGCTATCGTGTACGAGAGAAAGCGGAAGCCGATCAGAACGACCGGCAGGCTTGAAGATATCGTGCGGCGCTCGATCCGATCGAGGCCGTCTGGACAGAAGATCAATCCGGCTACCCGCACGTTCCAGGCGATCAGGATAGCGGTCAATGATGAGCTGCGTTCGATGAGAGAAGGCCTCGAAAAGGCGATAGATCTTTTAAAACCGGACGGCCGGGTGTGTGTGATCTCGTTTCATTCACTTGAGGACAGAATAGCGAAAACGACATTCAGGAAATTTAAAAAAGAAGGCAAACTCGAGGTAGTAACAAAGAAACCGATGCAGCCGTCGGAAGAGGAGAAGCGGATCAACCCGAGAGCAAGGTCGGCAAAATTGCGTATCGCGGTTCGGAAGCGGAAGGATTTATGAAGAAGAGCATTATTTTGATCGGCGCAGTCACTTTATTTTCACTGCTGTATGTTCACCAGCAGACCGAATTAGTGAAGTTAGGATACGCGATAGCGGACAATGAGAAGCAGAATTTGTATTTGCTTGACCAGAGGGAGAAACTGGTATATAATTTAAACAATTTAAAAGCGCCCTTGAGGCTTGAACAGGAGCTTGCCGCGTCGGGTTTTAAATTTACGTATCCATCGAGAAATGAAGCATTTAGAGTCGTAAAGAAGTCTGAAGTCGCGGATACAGCGGTTACAACTGAGGATATTTCAAAGAACAGCGCAATGAATCGTGTAGCCGTGCTCTTCGGACTGCGGACCGAAGCGCAAGCTCAAGAATAAACCAGCGATCCGATCAAAATGTGAGCTTGCAAAGAATTGTTGAGTCAAAAAGCAAGATCCCGCCATTTTTCAGTACTGATCTTCCAATTGTTTTTCTTTGCCGTTTTAATCCTTCGTTTATATTATCTCCAGATAATATCCCATACAGCTTTTTCTAAGGTCGCGGATAGGCAGCAGAAGCTCACGATCGAGCTTGATCCCAAGCGTGGGACGATCTACGACAGAGAGATGCGCATTCTCGCGTTGAATCTAAACGCCGATTCGGTCTACGCGAAACCGCGGCGGATCACGAACAAGCAGGAGGTATCGAAAAAGATCGCCGCGGCGCTCTCAATGAGCGAAGAGACGGTGATGAAAAAGATAGACAGGGACAAAGTATTCGTCTGGGTAAAGAGAAAAGTGAGCGATGAAGAATCAGAGGCGATACGGGATCTTGCTATTGACGGCATAGATCTGATCCAGGAGTCGAAAAGGTTTTATCCTAAGGAAGAGCTTGCGTGCCACGTGATAGGATTCGCTGGAACCGACAATGTGGGGCTGGAGGGCATAGAGCTAAAATATGACAGATATCTCAAGGGAAAAAAGGGCTGGATCACCTCCCTTAAGGACGGTAAAAAGAGAGAGCTGGTTTCGTTTCAGGCGGATTATGTGCCGCCGCGGAACGGCAGCAGCGTGATCGTCACGATCGACGAAGTTATTCAGCACATCGCCGAGCGTGAATTGAAAAAGGCGTTTGAGAAATACAAGGCGAAAGCCGCGTCGATCGTTGTGATGGATCCCGCCAGCGGAGATATCCTCGCGATCGCGAACCTGCCGAATTATGACTTGAACAATTTTTATCGCGCTGCGGTTGACGCGCTCAGAAATAGGGCGATCAGTGATTTTTATGAACCGGGAAGCGCGTTTAAGGTTTTTACGGCGAGCGCCGCGCTTCAGGAAAAGGTTGTATCGCTTGAAGACGTATTTTTCTGCGAGAAGGGGAGCTACCGCGTCGGCAGAAGAGTGCTCCACGATCACAAGCCGCACGGCAACCTTACGTTCAGGGAGATAATTGAAAAGTCATCCAATATCGGGACGGTGAAGGCCGCCTCACGGCTCGGCGATGAAAAACTATTCAGCTATATCAATCAATTCGGTTTCTATGAAAAGACCGGGGTTGATATCCCGGGAGAAGGATACGGGATCAACCGGGATATTTCAAAGTGGACGCGGGGCAGCATGCTTTCGATTCCGATGGGGCAGGAGGTGGCCGCGACCGCGCTGCAGCTTGCGGCCGCGCTTTCGTGCGTTGTCAACGGCGGGAACTTGATGGAGCCGAGGATCATCCGTGAGATCATCGATGAACGGGGAATAGCCGTCAAGCGGTTCAGGGCGAAAAAGAAACGAACGGTTATTTCCGAAGATGTTTCACGGAAGATGAGAGAACTTCTCGCGGGTGTTGTTGAGAACGGGACGGGGAAAAGGGCGGCAATGAGCGATTATGCCGCCGGCGGAAAGACGGGGACCGCTCAGAAAGCAGATCCGACGGGTGGATATTCTCACCGTCGATATATCGCGTCCTTCATAGGATTCGCGCCGGTTGAGGCGCCGAGGATCTGTATCGTCGTATCGGTCGATGAGCCGCATCCGATATACTATGGCGGATTGGTCGCCGCCCCCGTCTTTAAGGACGTCGGCGAGGAAGTTTTGCGATATTTAAAGGTGAACCCATAATGCGGAATAAAAAAAAGAGGATTATCGGAGAGCTTCTCGCGGGGATCCGGTGCAGCGCCGAAAAGTCCGTTCTCGCGATGCCGGTATCCGGCATCGCTTTCGATTCGAAAAAAGTTTCTTCGGGCGATCTCTTTGTGGCGGTCAGGGGGACACAAAGAGATGGGCATGATTTTATCCGTGAGGCGGTATCGAAGGGGGCTCACGCGGTAGTATGCGAGCGGGCTCCGAGACTTTCCCGGAAGGTCCCGATCATACGAACGAACAACACGAGATACGCGCTTGCGCGGATCGCCGACGCATTCTTTGGACGCCCATCCGACTCATTGCATGTCATCGGCGTTACGGGGACGAACGGGAAGACGACCATCACCTATATCATCGAATCGATCCTGAAAAACGCGGGATACAAGGTCGGGGTGATGGGAACGATAAACAACAGGATCGGGAACAGGGTATTCCGGTCCACGACCACAACACCCGATCCGATCGAGGCTCAGCGAAACTTGAGTACAATGGTCGAACTAAGGTACGATTATGCTGTTATGGAAATTTCGAGCCATTCACTCAAGCAGGACCGGGTAGCCGGCATAAGGTTCGATGAAGCGATTTTTACGAACGTTACGGAGGATCATCTCGATTATCACGGAACGATGGCCCGGTACGCTTCATCAAAAAGAAGGATATTCGGGCTGCTCAAGGAACGTGGGTCCGCGGTTTTGAACGCTGATGACGAGAGCGTGCTCGCGTCGAAACGATCGATCAACAGGAGCGTCCGTACGTATAGCGTCGAAAGGCCGGCCGACATTCGCGCGAAAGATATCGTTCTGTCGGTGCGGGGCAGTACGTTTACGGTCGTGACCCCGAGCGGTGTGCTCCGGGTGGCTACAGCGCTCCCCGGGCGGCATAATGTATCGAATATCTGCGGGGCCATTGCGGCGCTTGTCGCGGGAGGATTAAAAGTAGGCCATATCCGCGCCGGTTTAAAGCGGATACCGGTCGTTCCGGGCAGGCTTGAGGCGGTTGACGCGGGGCAGATGTTTAAGGTATTCGTTGATTACGCGCATACCGAGGACGCGCTGCGGAACGTATTAAGCCTGCTGCGCGAAACAACAAATGACGAGATCATTACGGTATTCGGATGCGGCGGGGATAGAGATCGAAAGAAGAGACCGCTGATGGGAAGAGTCGCGTGTCTCCTGTCCGACCGGGTGGTCATAACGTCGGATAATCCGCGAAGCGAGCGGCCGGGTGACATAATCGAAGATATCGTCCGAGGCGTCAGGGGCGCGTATTCGAATTATGAAACCGTTGAAGACAGGGCGAAGGCGATACGAAAAGCATTCGCGATAGCGTCTGAGCGTTCGGTAGTGTTGTTAGCGGGAAAGGGGCATGAAAAGTTCCAGATCGTCGGGGAAAGAACGGTTCCGTTCGATGACCGCGACGTGGCGCGGTCGATCCTCACCGAAGAAGCCGTTCGATCGGGAAGAATGAGCGTACGGTCAATGCTGAAGGTTACCGGCGGAAAACTGTTGTCGGGTGACCCGGCCGCGGTGCTGGACGCGACTGAAATCTGCACCGATTCAAGGAGGGTTAGGAAGCATCAGTTCTATGTCGCATTGCGGGGGAAGCGGTATGACGGGAATGTTTTTGTGAAAGACGCGCTCCGCAAAGGAGCGTGCGGAGCTCTTGTGTCCCGGGTCGAAGGAGCGCGGCAATATTCGGACAGAACGAAACAGGTTATCCGCGTTCGCGATACGCTGGAGGCTTACGGCAGCATAGCGGGCCTGCATCGGTCAAAATTCAACATACCGGTTATCGGTATTACGGGCTCAAGCGGAAAAACGACAACGAAAGAGATGATACTATCGATCCTTTCAAGTGATCGGAGCGTTTGCGTGACGCCGGGAACAGAGAATAATCGTATCGGCGTTCCGCGCGCTTTGCTGCGATTGCGCGATTCGCATGATGCGGCGGTCTTAGAAATGGGAATGAATCGGCCCGGGGAGATCGGGCGGCTTGCGCGTATCGCGAGCCCCACGATCGGTGTTATTACGAATATCGGGCCGGCCCACCTCGGAGCCCTGGGCGGCATCGATGGCGTGTTCAGGGAAAAAAGAGAACTCTTGAAGTACATCCACAAGGGCGGAGCCGCGGTCCTGAACGGAGATGACGCGCGCCTCGCGGGGATACGCATAGCGGGTTTGAAAATAGTAACATTTGGATTTTCGCGAAAGTGCGATTATCGGGCCACAAAAACAGTATTTTTGAGGGAGCGGTCGAAGATCACCTTGAACGGAAAACATCATTTCGAATTATCCGTTCCCGGCCGTCTCGTGGTCTACGATCTTCTTGCCGCCGTTGCCGCGTGCTCATGTCTCGATATACCGATAGAAAGCATGATCGGCGCGATGGAGAACTTCGTTATGCCGCCTAAAAGGCTCTCAGTGAAACGCATAGGGCCGGGGACGATAATCGACGATAGCTATAACGCGAATCCATCGTCGATGCGATGCGCGCTTGATGCCTTGAAAGTATTTTCGCCAAGAGGAAGAAAGATATTCGTTGCCGGCGATATGGCTGAACTCGGAAATGAGAGCGGAGCCCTTCACCGGCAGCTTGGAGACCTTGTCGCAAGGTCGGGGGTCGACCTCTTTATTACCGTCGGGAAGATGTCACGTCTGGCGCATAGGACCGCGGTGCGCGGGGGAATGAAAAAGAAGAATGTGATCCACTGTAAAAGCAACCGCGACGCCGCGAAGGTTCTTTATGAGCGATCGGGGAAAGGCGACACGATCCTGTTGAAAGGGTCGAGATCCGCGGGAATGGAGGATGCGGTACGGTGCTATTCAGAATATTTTATTCGCTGAAAGATGTCTGGTTCGGGTTCAATGTCTTTAAGTACATAACATTCAGAGCCGCTCTGGCCTGTTTCACCTCATTTCTCGTCTCGCTTATTTTCGGGACATTGATCGTAGGGTGGCTGAAGAAGAAGGGGCTTGTGCAGCATATCAGGCAGAAGCATGTCGACGCGATCTACGATCTCCACAAGGAGAAACAGGGCGTTCCGACTATGGGGGGCATCATAATCATCCTCTCGATCCTTTTGTCGGTCGGGCTCTGGGCCGACATAACGAACCGGTACATTCTCATATCCGCCGGATCGATCGTCTGGCTCGGCATTGTCGGTTTTATTGATGACTACATCAAGATCTCGAGAAAGAGGAACCTCGGGCTCAAGACGGCGACTAAATTCATCGGCCAGATCGCGTTAGGGTGCGTCATTGCCGTCTGTCTGTTCCGTTACACCGACATGCCGAAGACCGTCTGCGTACCGTTCTTAAAGAATTGCGTTCTTACGCTGGGCCCGTTCTACGCGCTTTTTGTGGTCGCTGTGATCGTCGGCGCTTCGAACGCGGTTAACCTGACCGACGGACTCGACGGGCTCGCTATCGGCTGTACGGTTATAACCGCTCTTACATACGCTTTTTTGAGTTATATTGCCGGGCACATCGTTTTCAGCCGCTATCTCAACGTCTTCTATCTGCCCGGCAGCGGTGAATTGACGATATTGTGCGCGTCGATCGTCGGCGCGGGGCTTGGATTCCTGTGGTTCAACTGTCATCCGGCCAATGTTTTTATGGGAGATACGGGGTCGCTTGCGCTTGGCGGCGCGATCGGCATTGTGGCGCTGTTAATAAAAAAAGAGCTGCTGCTTTTCATGACGGGCGGCATTTTTGTTCTCGAGGCGCTTTCGGTCATGATACAGGTAGCGGTTTACAAAACGACCGGAAAGCGGTTCTTTCTGATGGCGCCGATACATCACCATTTTCAAATATTGGGCTGGGAAGAATCGAAGATAACGATACGGTTTTGGGTCGTATCGATCATGCTGGCGATACTCAGTTTGGTTACGCTCAAGCTGCAGTGAGATATCATATGGACGTAAAGCAAAAGAACGTTACCGTCGTCGGGCTCGGCGTAAGCGGATACGCGGCCGCGGTCCTTCTCGATCGTCTCGGGGCGAAGGTCTTTGTTACCGACGATGGAAGTACCGATGCGGTGAAGGAGCACGCTGAAGTTCTCAGGAGTTACGGCGTGGAGGTTGAGATCGGCGGACATACGAAGGCCGCGGTTCGCTCAAGCGAACTGATCGTTGTCAGCCCGGGCGTGGAGAATAGCTCAAGCGCGATGCGATGGGCCGGTGAGGCGAAGCTCCCGGTCATCAGCGAGATGGAGCTGGGGTTTTGTTTCTCGAAAGGAAGAGTACTCGCCGTAACGGGAACGAACGGTAAAAGTACCGTTGTATCGCTTGTCGGGTCGATGTTGAGGTTGTCCGGGATCGACGCGATCACGTGCGGGAATATCGGCAATCCGCTCTCCGGAGAGGTCGACCGTATGAACAAGGATACGTGGGCCGTCCTTGAAGTGAGCTCGTTTCAACTCGAGAGGATCCGTTCGTTCCGTCCCGATATTGCGGTGGTCCTGAATATTACCGACGACCATCTCGATAGATACCGTGATTTTAAAGAATACTACGAAGCGAAAACAAAGGTCTTTTTGAATCAAACCGGGAACGATACGCTGATCCTCAACCATGACGCGATAAATGTTCGCCTCCTGAAAGAGCGTTCGTCTTCGCGCGTTCTCTTCTACAGCTCAAAGGAGCGCGTGAAAGGATCGTTCCTTGAGGACGGTATCGTACGCTCTGTTTTCGGCGCGCGCGATCTCCGTTTACTTGAAAAACGGCAGATACCCCTGAAAGGAACGCACAATCTGGAGAACGTCCTCGCGGCGTCGTGCGCGGCTCTCGTCGCCGGCGCCGGAGCCGACGGCATCCGGCGCGCCATAGAGGAATTTCGCGGCCTCGATCATCGACTGCAATCTGTTTCAAGTATTCACGGGGTGGAGTTTATCGATGATTCAAAGAGCACGACGGTCGACTCGACGGCGCGGGCGCTTGAGTGGTGTTCCGGCCCGGTGATACTGATCGCCGGCGGCAAGGATAAACGGAGCGATTATGCCGCGGCGCTGGGGAGCTTGAGCGGGAATTGTAAAGCGATCGTGCTTATCGGTGAGACGAAGGAAAAGCTTAAGGAGATATTCAGCAGCGTAGTGCCATGCCACTTCGCGGATTCCCTGGAAGATGCGGTCGTGAAGTCATTCGGCATGGCGAAGCGCGGGGACCGGATCCTTCTGTCGCCGATGTGCTCAAGTTTTGACATGTTCAGCGATTATAAGCATCGCGCCGCGGTTTTCCGAAAAGCGGTACGTGAATTGAAGAATAGAGTTGAGATTAGCGGCTTGTAGCGCGGGATTTTATCTTTAAACTTGCAACTTGCGTCTTGCGACTCGCAACTTTATAACAAATGAGAGATAGCCCAATGCGCGGGATCCGGAGGTCAATCTTTATAATTACGCTTGTTCTGCTTGCGACCGGCGTCGTTATGGTATACAGCTCGAGCGCGCTCTACGGCTATGAGCGATTGAGTGACAGCATGCATTTTATCAAGCGGCACCTGATGTACCTTTGTATAGGTTTCGTCATGATGTTCGCTTCGATGACGGTTAAGCTCGACGTGATGAAAAAAATGTCGAAACCGGTCATGTTTGTATCGCTTATGATGTTATCGGTCGTTCTTATTCCGGGGATCGGACGGGAGTTCGGCGGGGCCAAGCGATGGATACATTTCGGGATGATAAATTTTCAGCCGTCTGAATTCGCGAAGGTGGCGGTCATCATATATCTCGCGGGCTTTCTGTCTCGAAAAGGGAAGGACATTCGGGATCTTGTGTACGGGTATGCGCCGGGGGCGATCGTTATCGGGATCACCGTCGGCCTTATCTGCGTCGAACCTGATCTCGGGACGGCGATCGTCGTCGCGGCGATCGGACTTACCATGATGTTTGTCGCGGGAGCGAATATCAGGCACCTAGCGGTTACGACGCTCGCGGCGGCGCCTGTTCTGCTCATCCAGCTTATCGGTGTCCCGTATAGACGGAGGCGGCTCGCGATATTCCTGAACCCATGGTCGGACAGCAGGGGGAGCGGTTTTCAGATTATTCAGTCTCTTCTCGCGCTTTCATCGGGAGGACTGTTCGGACTCGGCCTCGGGCATTCACGGCAAAAACTTTTCTATCTGCCGGAGCCGTATTCCGACTTTATTTTTTCGATCATCGGCGAAGAGCTCGGATTCATCGGCGCCGGATCGATCGTGATGCTCTTTGCTCTTTTTTGCTGGCAGGGTATGAGGATCGTTCTTAAGACGGACGATCCGTTCGGAAGGTTTGTTTCGCTCGGGATCATCGCAATGATATCTTTTGAGGTGATCATCAATATCGGCGTTGTATCCGGGATATTCCCGACAAAAGGATTGCCGCTTCCGTTCATAAGCTATGGAGGAACATCGTTGATATTCCACATGACCGCTGTCGGCATCCTTTTGAATGTCGCCGCGGCAAACGACGAAGGACGTTCATGAGGATATTGATAGGCGGTGGAGGGAGCGGCGGTCATATTTTTCCCGCGCTTGCGCTGTATCAAAGCCTGAATAAGAAGAACTGTTCCGATGTCCTTTTTGTCGGAAGCGGACGGCAGCTGGACAGGAGGAT
>JBDRSA010000071.1:0-14388 GCA_043825275.1 Candidatus Omnitrophota bacterium | reverse complement strand
CTCAGCGCGCGGGTCCTCTTCGACAACCTCCTCCTCGCTCTGATCGGGCGGAAGGAGCATTTTCGATTTGATCTGCATGAGCGTCGCGGCCATTACGATGAACTCTCCGGCAATATTCAGGTCGAGCAGCTGCATAAATTCGAGATATTCCAAATACTGGTCGGTTATCTTCGCGACAGGGATATCGTATATGTCGAGCTCCTCTTTCTTTATAAGATAGAGCAGCAGGTCGAGCGGGCCTTCGAATACCTCTAATTTAACTTTATAAGTCATTTCTTAGTTGCCAGTCCTTCGACTTCGCTCAGGATGGTTCGAAGGATGGTGAGCCTGTCGAACCATTTCCAGTCGCCAGTTGCCAGTTTTATGCAAAAAACTACAACCCTAAAACTTCTTTCACTTCCTTCATCGTTTCGCAGGCGATTTTTTTTGCGCGAACGGCTCCATCAGCGAGAATCTCTTCGACCTTTTTGGCGGTCAGGCCGGATCGTTTTTTCTGTATCGTCTCATCGAGATAGCGAACTATATATTCCGCCAACTGCTTTTTACAGTCAACACATCCAAGCGTTCCATTCTTGCAATCTGACTCTATCGCGCTGATCTTTTTTTTCCTGTCAGCTGCTTCGAAAGAGAATATCTTGTGATACGCATAGACGTTGCATTTTCGCTTTTCCGGGTCGCCCGGGTCATTCCTCCGTATCTTTTCCGGATCGGTGATCATAGACATGACTTTTTTTCGCACGGCATCAGACGTATCGGAAAGCGCGATATAATTCCCGTAACTTTTCGACATCTTTCTGTTGTCAAGGCCGAGAAGCCTCGGCTCCGCGGTCAGGAGCGCCTTTGGGTCGGGAAACAACTCGTTCTTATATAACGAATTGAACTTTCGGGCGATCTCCCGCGTAAGTTCAAGATGAGGGAGTTGGTCCTCACCGACCGGGACCGCCCGCGCCTTATACAGAAGAATGTCCGCCGCCTGCAATACCGGATACCCAAGAAATCCGTGCGTGGTAAGTTCCCTCCCTTTGAGCTCCTTCAATTGTTCTTTATATGTCGGGCATCTCTCAAGCCATGAAAGCGGTGTCAAGGCCGAAAGAATTATCATAAGCTCAAGGTGTTCGGGGACGTCAGACTGCCTGAATATCACGCTTGTATCCGGATCAATTCCGAAACTTATCCAGTCGATGACATTGTCGATCGCGTTCTTTTTTATCATAGACGGATTCGCGTACTCGCTCAGCAGCGCGTGCCAATCCGCGACCATAAACAAGCAATCGTGCTCTCCCTGGATCTTCTTCCAATTCTCAAGCGCGCCGATAACATGCCCGAGATGAAGCGGACCGGTGGGTCGCATGCCGCTTAGTACACGTTTCTCTGCTTGCTTCATAGCATTCCTTTATCAAGTCGCAAGGCGCAAGTCGCAAGTTGAAAGTTACGGTTTACGGTGTACGGTTTTCGGTTTACGGTCAAAAGATCAAAAAAAGCGGCTAATACGCTCATATGAAATTAACGTTACATTGCGTAAATCGCATTATCGATCGTTTTTTGGTTTTTATCCTTTACCGTTCACCGTATACCGTTAACCGTAAACCAAACTCCGTCTTCTGCCTAACGTCTCGCCTCAAGGCGGCGGGCGATCTTCTCTATCTGATACACCTCAATAATATCGCCTTCCTTTATGTCATTGTGCCCGCTGAAAGAGATCCCGCACTCAAAACCTTCCCGCACCTCTCTCGCGTCGTCCTTGAATCGCTTGAGATTCGCTATCTTCCCTTCGTATATCACTTCCTTGTTTCGCATCAGCTTCGCTTGGGCGCCGCGCGGGATCCTTCCTTTTACCACGAACGAACCGGCTACGGTCCCCACCTTCGTTACCTTAAAAGCCTGCCGAACCTGCGCTCTTCCGACAAACACCTCTTTCGAAAACGGTTCGAGCAATCCTTCCATCGCGGCTTTGACATCCGCGATCGCCTCGTAGATGATCCCGTAGATCTTAATTTCGACATCTTCTTTCTTGGCTGTTTCATCGGCCCTGGCGTCCGCTTTCACATTAAACCCTATCACAACAGCGCCCGAAGCGAGCGCTAAGAGAACATCCGAATCATTGATCGTGCCGACACCGGTGTGAACCAGGTTCACCTTCACATCCTTTGTCGAGAGCCCCTCAAGCGACGATTGAATCGCCTCGATACTCCCTTTCACATCGGCTTTCAGGACAATCATAAGGTCTTTAACCTTGCCTTCTTTTGCCTGTTTATAGAAATCCTCAAGCGAGACCCTGTGCATCCCTTTCAGACGCTGCTCACGTTCGTCATTCTGTTTGATGAGCGAGATAGTCCGCGCTTTCTTCTCATCCTTAACGACGAAAAATTCGTCTCCCGCCATCGGAACGCCGGACAATCCGAGTATGCTGACCGGCGTCGACGGCAAAGCCTCTTCGACTCGCTCCCCTCTGTCGTTCATCATCGCTTTAATTCTGCCGTAATGGTTTCCGCTCAAAACAACATCGCCCCTCCTGAGCGTTCCGTTCTTTACCAGCACGCTCGCGACCGCCCCTTCTCCGCTGGTAAGTTTTCCCTCGATAACGACCCCGCGAGCCCGCACCTTGGGATTGGCTTTCAATTCCAGCAATTCAGCTTCGAGAAGCAGCATCTCAAGCAGGTTCTCTACGCCAACACCGGTCTTTGCCGAGACCGGCACCATGATCGTCTTCCCTCCCCAATCTTCCGGCACAAGTCCGACCTCGTTCAATTGCCGTTTCGCTCTATCGATATCAGCGCCGGGAAGATCACACTTGTTGATGGCGACAATGATGGGCACGCCCGCCGACCTGGCGTGGTCGATCGCCTCTTTCGTCTGCGGCATAACGCCGTCATCAGCGGCTACGACAAGCACGACAACATCTGTCGCGTTCGCCCCGCGCGCGCGCATCGCGGTGAACGCCTCATGGCCGGGAGTGTCTAAAAATGTGACAAAGCTCCCTTTCATCGTAACGACTGAGGCGCCTATATGCTGCGTGATCCCGCCCTTCTCACTGTCGACAACTCTCGTATTCCTGATGTAATCGAGAAGCGATGTCTTACCGTGGTCAACGTGCCCCATAAAGGTCACGACAGGCGCGCGGAGAATAATGTGCGCCTCAAGGCCTTTTTCAGACCGCTCATGCGCCGTATAATCTTCCTTTACGGCTACCTTCTTTTTGTAAACAAATCCTGCCTCCAGAGCGACCGCCTTGACAATATCCTCACCGAGGTTCTGATTGATCGTAGCAAGCGTTCCTTTGTTCAACAGGTACGAGATCAGTTGATTCGGCTTGATGCCGACAAGAACCGAAAGGCCTTTCACCGTTATCGGGATCTCAACTTCAAGCTCTTTGGGAGGAGCCGTTTCCGGTTCAGGCGCCGGTTCCGGAACAGCTTCCTGAGGAACAGGCTCCGGGAGTACCTCTGTCGGCGCGGCAACAACATCCTCTGGCGCTGCGGATGCCGTACTTTCCGCGGCCACCTCGCCCAGAGTCTTCTCTTTCGGCTTTTCTTTTACCTTGGCGGCGACAATACGCTTCGGCGTTTGCGCGGATTTAACGGCCGTTTTCCTAACAAGATTTTCGAGTGGGACTTCGGCCTTTTCAGCAACCCCTTTTTTTTGCGCCGCGGCACGCGCTGTCTTTTTTTTGCTTTTCGCGGGTTCGACCTTCTTTGACGCAGCGTTCCCGACAGGCTTCTTCTCCGCTACCTTCTTTTTCGCGGAAGGCTTTACCTGCGGGGCCTTTTTTCGCTTCTTCGCGGAAGCGGGCTTCTTCTCTTTCGGCTTCTTCTCTTTCTCCTTCATATCAGCTCGCTCCCTCGGTCGATTCTTCTTTTGTAGTCGATTTTTTCAGGCTCCTGATCGACACTATGATCCGTTCAACCGTTTTTTTCCCTACACCCGGAAGAGCCAATAGCTGCTTTTCGGTCGCCTTCATAAGGCTTAAAGCTCCGTCAAATCCGGCTTCTTTAAGAACACTCTGTATCTTCAAACTTATACCGTCGATATCAGAGAGCGGCACATCGATGAGCGCTCCCGCCTCTTTTTTTGACGCCTTCCCGGGCTTTTTTACCTTTTCGTCCTTCATCTTCTTGCTCGCTTCTTTCCCGGATATATCTATTTCCCATCCGATAAGCTTCGACGCGAGGCGAACATTCTGGCCGTGTCTTCCGATCGCGATCGACAATTGATCGTCTTCCACGATAACGGCGACCTTTTTATTCTCAGAGTCGATCTTCATTTCCGCGACTTGAGCCGGGTTCAGCGCGGACTTCGCGTACTCGCGGATGTCATCCTGCCAGCGCACAATATCGATCCTTTCCCCCTGCAGTTCTCTCACAACGTCCTTGACCCTCGACCCTCGCATGCCGACACACGCCCCGACAGGATCTATCTTGTCGTCTTTCGACCAAACCGCTATCTTCGTGCGGTCGCCGGCGTCCCGCGCGATCGCGCGTACCTCCACGATCCCTTCGGTTATCTCAGGGACCTCCATTTCGAACAGTTTTTTTACAAATCCGGCCGATGCCCTCGAAAGCACGATCTCGGGGCCGTGCGCGGACCTGTTCACCTCAAGCACGTACACGCGCACTCTGTCGCCCTGCTTATACCGTTCTCTTGAACATTGCTGCGACCGAGGAAGAACCCCTTCGGTCTTACCGAGATCGATAATGATGTCGCCGCGCTCGAACCGATGCACGCTTCCGTTGGTTATCGTACCGATCTTTTTTTTATAATCTTCGAAGATAACATCCCGCTCCGCTTCACGGATCCGCTGAATGATCACCTGTTTCGCGGTCTGCGCGGCGATCCTTCCAAACTCAGCTGATCGTATCTCTTCCTCTCCGTTAAATATTTTTATCTCGCCGGAGGCCCTGTCAACGGTCACGACGACTTCCGCCTCTTTCTTCCCGACGATCTTCTTCGCTGCGCTCACCAATGCGGACTCGATCGCCTTAAAGAGAAGCTCTTTATCGATACCACGCTCTCTTTCGATATGTTCTAACACGCTCAGCAATTGATCGTTCATGATGTTTTGCCCTTCTGTTTATGGCGCTATTTAAGCTTGATCGATCTGACGGCCTTCGCTATCTTGTCTTTCGGCACAGGCGTGCTCAGTCCGCTTGATTCGATAACGATCTCCGCGTCGTTCATGCCCACGAATACGCCCGCATGCTCTATTTTGCCTTCCACTTTTTCAGTCGTCGTGATCACCAGCTCTTTACCGAGAACACGCTTGAAGTCGTTTTCTGTGATGATCGGCCGGTCAAGGCCCGGAGATGAAACTTCAAGAATGTACGCCTCCTGAATAACAGCCTCCCGATCGAACGCTTCACCGATAATACTGCTAAGCGCTCCGCACTCACCGATCGTGATCCCATCCGGCCTGTCTACCAGTACCCTCACGACCAGGCCCCGCCCTTCCCGTCTGTGCTGAATATCAACCAGATCAGCGCCGGCTTCTTCTATATGCCGCGCCACGATCGTTCGTATTTTCGCGTCTATCCCGTACATATATGCTCCGCTAACATAGTAAAGCGCTTAAATATCAAAAAAAAAGCGGGTAAACTAGATTCACCCACTCACCCCTCCCTTGTCTGGATTATAAGTAATTCTATAGTATACGAAACATCAGCCGTTGTCAAGAATTATTTTGAGCTCTTTTATGATCGTCTCGGCCTTTACGGCGGTGGACTTCTGCGTCTTTCGTATTTTTATCTCAACGAGCCCCTGACTTGCGTTCCGCTCGCCAATAATAACCTGTACGGGGAAACCTATGAGATCGGCATCTTTAAATTTTATCCCGGCGCGCTGATCTCTGTCGTCATAAAGGACGTCAAAGCCGGCCTTTACCGCTTTTTTATATATCTGATCGGACATCTTGCGGACAATGCCGCTTTGGATGTTCAGCGGCATAACGACTACCTGGTACGGGCTTATGGACAACGGCCAAATGATCCCGTCTTTATCGTTCGAAGACTCGATAAGACTTGCCGCGATCCTGTTCAGACCGATCCCGTAACAGCCCATCACGACCGGGATCGACGTCCCTTCTTTTGACAGATAGTTCGCGCCAAGCGCTTCGGTATATTTCGTTCCGAGCTTGAACGTGTGCCCGATCTCTATCGCTTTCCGTATCTCAACCTTTCGATTGCACTTCGGACACGCGTCATCATTTTTGAAAAGCCTGAAATCACCGGTCTCTTTCGCTTCGAAATCCCTCTTTATATTAACATTGATCAGGTGCGTATCCTTCTTGTTCGCGCCCGTTACAAAATTCGCCATTTCCACAATACCGTAATCGGCGAGGATGCGGCCATCCGGAAGATTTACCGGTCCTGAAAACCCCATCGGGCCGCCCGTTATCTTCTGAATATTCGAAACGTCGGCAAGTTCGAGCGTACCGCATTTTAAATACGACTTGATCTTCGTTTCGTTCACTTCGTGGTCTCCCCGCACGAGAACGGCGACCGCTTTGCCGTCGGCTACAAAGATGACCGTCTTGACGATCTTGTCCGTCTCTATGCGCAGAAATTCCGCCACGCCCTCGACGCTGGCAACACCGGGAGTCTCTACCTCGCTGAGCGGGAGCCGCTTTATCGTCCGCTCTTTCTTTTCTTTTTCTTTGCATGCGGCAACGGCAAGGCTCGCGGAATACTTGCAGGACTTACAGACCACGATCTCATCTTCGCCGTTTTCCGCGGGCACCATGAATTCATGCGAAACGCGCCCGCCCATGATCCCTGAATCGGCCTCAACGGCGATATAGGGAAGCCCGCATCGCTCAAATATCCTGCAATACGCGTCAAATACCTGCCGGTAGCTCAGCTCCAGTCCTTCTATGTCGCGATCAAAGCTGTACGCGTCCTTCATAATGAACTCGCACGTCCTTAAGATCCCGAACCTCGGCCTCGGCTCATCCCTGAATTTTGTCTGTATCTGGTACAGAATCAACGGCAGCTCGCGATACGATTTTACTTCGGCGCTGACAATGTCGGTTATCACCTCTTCGTGAGTCGGGCCGAGAAGGAGCTCTTTTTTATGGCGATCCTTGAACCGTATCATCACATCCCCGAGGATGTCATAGCGTCCGGTCTTCTTCCAGAGTTCGGGCGGATGGATCGCCGGCATCAGGACCTCCTGGCCGGCGACCGCGTTCATCTCTTCTCTGATGATGGCGGTTATCTTGAGCATAACACGCCATCCGAGCGGCAGGTAGGTGTAGGCGCCGGCGGTTAGCTTGCGGATAAATCCTCCGCGCGCCATCAGTTTGTGGCTGATCGTCTCGGCGTCCTGCGGCTCTTCCTTGTGAGTCGGGATCAAGGATTGTGTCCATCTCATGGGAATGTTCCTTTATTACGGTTATCGGTTAACGGTGTACGGTTGCCCATTAACATAATTTCATTCTTAGCTTTCTCTTTATGCGGATTTGACCGTTAACCATAAACCGTTAACCGTTAACCGTCATCTGCTTAAGTTCTTTGATCAATTCCCCGACAAAGTCCTTCTCTTTAACTTTACGGAGGATCTTGCCTTTCTTGAAGAGCGTTCCCTGCCCCTTGCCGGCGGCGATGCCGATATCCGCGATGCTCGCCTCGCCGGGGCCGTTCACTTCACAGCCCATGACCGCAATGCGAAGATTGTTCAGTCCACAGTCCACAGTCCACAGTCCACAGCTTCTTCGCTTAGTGACAAGCTTGTCCAGTTCTTTTTTGAATTTCGAGACGATCGGGACGAGGTCGACCTGACAGCGGCCGCACGTCGGACATGAAATGATCTCCGGTTCAAAACGCCTGAGCCCCAGCGCGCCGAGAATGGCCCTCGCGGCCTTGATCTCTTCCTCAGGCTCTCCCGTAAGAGATACCCGTATCGTATCCCCGATCCCATCGGCGAGAAGCGCGCCGATACCGATCGCCGAGCGGATGGTGCCTTCGTACGGAAGACCGGCGGCCGTTATCCCGAGATGAAGCGGATAATCACATCGCCTCGATACCTTCCGATACGCGTCGATCGTCTCTACGATATTCTGCGATTTAAGCGATATGACGATATCGTGAAATCCGGTTCGCTCAAGCGCCCGGGCATACCGCAAGGCGTACGATGCCATATCGGGGGCCCTTGTCCCGATCCGGGGGATCGAACCTGAATTGATCCCTATACGTATCGGGATGCCCTTCGACCGGGCCCTGGCGGCCACTTCGCGCAGACGGTCCATGGTAGGAATATTACCGGGATTGATCCGTATCTTATCCGCGCCGGCGTCCATGGCAAGAATTGCCAGTCGGTGATCAAAATGAATATCGGCTACGATCGGTATCCCGATCTTCTTTTTTATCGGCCGGATCGCCGCCGCGTCACGGGCATCTTTCACGGATACCCTCACGATCTCGCAACCCGCCCGCTCGAGCCTCTTTATCTGGGCGGTCGTAGCGCGCACATCGGAGGTCTTTGATTTCGACATCGATTGGATCGATATCGGAGACGTCCCTCCAATACGAACGCCGCCGATCGTTACTTGATCAGTTTTTCTGCGCTTTACTTTCATGTGAATTTTTCCGGTCGTGCGGCTCGACATGCACAATAACCTCGACCACGCCGATAAAAGATCTCTTCAACGAAGATTCGATCTCCGCTGTTATTTCGTGCGCCCTGCCCACGCGCATCGAATTCTGGACGGTAACATGAAGATCGACCATTATCTCGTCTTCTCTGCCGCGTGTTCGGATCCGATGGCACCCTTCGACACCGCGCACTTTTAATACTTCCTGCTTTATCTCTTTCGGATCCAGCATTGCCGCATCAGTAAGCGCCTTTGATGTGTGTTTCAAGATATCGAACGCCACATAGCCTATCAAAAAGGCGGCAATGATCGACACGATCGGGTCCAGGACGGTTATCCCGAGCTTCGTCCCGATGAGCCCGGCGATGACAACGATCGACAGATATACGTCGCTTCGCGTGTGATGCGAGTCGGCGACAAGGATCTCGCTCTTCAGCTCTTTCCCCCGTCTCAGCTCGTACCGCATCACGAATACATTGATCGCGATCGATAGTGCAAGTATTATAAAACTGAGCGCTGTTATTTCGGGCACGACAGGGTTCACGAGCCTCGCGACCGCATTCTTAAAAACCTCAACGCAGACAAAAAAGAGCATCATCGCGATCGCGATCGCGGCAATGTTCTCTATTTTTTTGTGCCCGTACGGGTGGTCGGAGTCTTTCGGCTTCGACGCGTAATTGAGGCCCACCAGGCCGACTACATTAGAAAACCCGTCAGAGAATGAATGGAGCCCATCGGCCATTATGCTTGCGCTATTTGTTGCCGCGCCAAGAGCGATCTTCATGAGCGCGACAAACCAGTTCATGAACAAGACCTTTTTCAAGGTCAATTTCATCTGCTCAAAGGCGTCTTGTTTTTTCATCCGATCACCGCTCACGTGTACCATTCGCCATCATCGTCCGAACCATCGCAGCGCCGCGTCGACTATATTAAACCGCACAATATCGTTATAGAAAAAGAAGGCCATGACCATTATAAGGACACTCAGCCCAATATTCGTCGTAACCTCCTGCAACCTGACGCTGACCGGCTTCCTCATCAATTTCTCTATTCCGAGAAAAAGCAGATGGCCTCCGTCAAGCACCGGTACCGGGAGAATATTGAATATCGCGAGCGATACGCTTAAAACACCCATCAGATGAAGCAGGTGAACAAATCCCATAGCGGCGACCTTGCCGGTGATCACAAATATCCCTATCGGGCCCGCCATCGATTCCTTTGCCGACATCTTTCCCGTCGCAATGGACCAAAGAGCCCGATACGTCATCGCTGTCAGCCCCGCGACCTTCTTGCCCCCCCTATAGAACGCGGTGATAGGATCATACCGCACCATCACCACATTTTGCGACGGAGCGACGCCGATAAGCGCGATCGTCGTCTTCCCTCCGAAAATGTCTTTCGTATTCCTGATAGAGGGGGTGATCGCGATCTCGATCGTTTTCGTGTCTCTGAACACCGTAAAGACGACCGGATCACCCGATGTTTTTTTGTGGATCATATCCGCCATATCTTCCCACCGGCTGACGGGTGCGCCGTCAATCTCGCGCACCGAATCACCGACCTCAAGCCCGGATGATCTGGCGGGATATCCGTCGATAAGCTCGCCGATCTCTGTCGTCAGCGTAGGGCTCCCTACCATAAATACGAATGAAAATATAAGAAAACCGAGGATGTAGTTCAGGAACGGGCCTGCCGCGACGATCCGCGATCGTGCGCCGACGCTCTTTGAAAGATATTCATACGGCTCGCCCTTGATCTCGTCGTTCGGATCCTGACCGGACAGTTTCACATAGCCGCCGAGCGGGAACAAAGACAGCCGGTACTCGGTCTCTCCCGCTACGACGCCCCAGATCTTCGGCCCAAACCCTATCGAAAAGCGTTCAACGCGAACACCGTTACGCCTGGCAATAATAAAATGGCCGAATTCATGCGCAACGATGAGTACGCTTAAGGTGAACACAAACGCGATTATTGACACAGCTTCCGTACCTCCATCCTGGCCCACCGGTCCGTTTCGAGCACCCGGGCTACGCTCATCACCCCCTGCCGGCTTCTATGCCGAGCTAAAACGCGTTCGATAATTTTCGGTATCTTAGAAAAGAGTATTCTCCCTTCGAGAAAATACCGCACCACTTCTTCGTCAGCCGCGCTGAGCGCGGCCGGGTATGTCCCGCCTCGTTTCAGCGCCTCCCGGGCAAGCTCGAGACAGGGGAATCTTTTCGTCTCGGGTTTCATGAATGAAAGCGTTCCCAGCTCGGTAAAATCGGCGCGCGCAACCTTACTGTCCACTCTTTCAGGATACGTGAGCGCGTACTGTATCGGAAGCCTCATATCCGGCATTCCAAGCTGCGCTATTACAGAGCCGTCAATAAGCTCAACCATCGCGTGAACGATCGCTTCGGGATGAACAAGCACCTCGATGCTTTTTTGGTCTATATCGAAGAGCCACCGCGCTTCTATTATCTCAAGCCCCTTATTCATCAAAGTGGCTGAGTCGACCGATATCTTTTTCCCCATCTTCCATTTCGGATGATTGATTATTCGCTCTCTCGGGATCGAGTCGAACCTCTTTTCACTGACATTCATGAGCGGCCCGCCTGAGCTCGTGAGAAATATCTTCTTCATGAACCTTCCCGCGGAAGCTCCTTGAATACACTGATAGATCGCGCTGTGTTCGCTGTCAACCGGAATAATTATCGATCCATTCTTGCGGGCGCGCTTCATAACGATCTCACCCGCCGAAACAAGCGCTTCCTTATTCGCGAGAGCGATCTTCTTCTTCGAATCGATAGCGGCAAGAAGCGGCTTCAGGCAGGCAATACCGCTGATCGCAAGCATAACAATGTCGACATCCTCGCGCCGAACGATACTTTCCGCGCCTTCTTCGCCGCTGATGATCTTTATCGGACGCCCGCGCACAAGTCTCCTGAGAGTCTCCGCCGATTCGGCGCTCTTTACGGCGGCGATCTTCGGATGGTGCGCGCGTATCTGTTTCGCGAGGAGCCCGACATTGCTGTTTGCCGAAAGGCCGACAAGCTCAAAAGCGCCTTTCATCGCGCGGATCACCTTGAGCGTATTGACGCCGATCGTTCCTGTCGAACCGAGTATCGCGATCCTTTTTTTCCTTTTCACCGGCATAGCGCGTTCCTGTTCGTCATCGAACCAGCACTCTCATGTAAAAATAAAATATCGGCGTGGTAAAAAATAAACTATCAAGCATGTCGAGCATCCCTCCGTACCCCGGCAGCTTTCTCCCTGAGTCCTTTACGCCGCAATCCCGCTTCACCAGGCTCTCCGCGAGATCACCTACCTGCCCCAGCACTCCCAGCAGTACGCCGAGCACGCAAAGCTGCCCCCACGAAAATCCCGACATATACGCTTTACTCGCGAGACTGACGCAGCAGCCGGTCACAATACCGCCGACCGTTCCTTCAACGGTCTTCTTTGGGCTGATGCGCGGAATGAGACTGTGTTTTCCGAACGACCTTCCTATAAAGAACGCGCCTATATCGTTCGACTTCGTAACCAGTATAAGATACAGGATCAGTATCTCGCCATGCGCCATAAACTTCAGATTGATGAAGAATGAAAAGAACCAGCTGATGTAGAGGAGGCCAAACATCGTCACCGCGATGCTGACCAGGGGGTTCGATGAACCGCCGCGCCTTGTGATCTGCAGTACAAATGTAAAGAGGCACGCGAGAACAATGTAGAACGGCGCCATCATGCCGAAGCCGTCGATCCCCATTTGCAGAAAGACCACAATCGGAAGAAGCATTCCGGTGGCTATGCCAAAATACTTATAGATGAATATCCCTTTCTTCCCTGCCAGCTCAAAGAACTCGGATAGCGATATCCCAACCATAGTCGTTACCAATAAACAGTACACCCAATTCGGCATAATGAAGATTATCGAGAAAACTATTCCTGCAACCGCTAAAGAACTCACGATCCGCTTTTTCAGCATTTCAGTTTACTCTCCAAAGCGCCGCTCCCGGTTTTGAAATTCCTTTATCGCGTCTTCAAGATCTTTCTTCTTGAAGTCCGGCCATAATTTTTTCGTGACATAGATCTCTGAATATGATAACTGCCACAGAAGAAAATTGCTCAATCGCATCTCTCCGCTCGTCCGGATCAGAAGGCTCGGATCCTGCGCGTCACAGGTATATAAATACCGGGAGAACCTTTCTTCCGTAATATCTTCGGCTGCGATCCGGCCTTCGCGCACATCCTCGGCCGCCATCCGGGCACCCCGAACGATCTCGGCCCGCGAACCGTAATTAAGCGCGAGGTTCAGATTAAACCTTCTATTCTTTTTGGTAGATTCGATCGTTTCTTTGAGGATCTTTCGCAGCTTTTCCGGGAAATCCCCGATCTCACCGAGTACGGAGAAGCGTGTCTCGTTCTCATCAAATTTATAAGCTTCTTGTTCAAGATATCCGCACAGGAGGTCAAAAAGACCCCGGACCTCGCGCTTCGGACGTTTCCAGTTTTCCGTACTGAACGTATAGAGCGTCAGGACCTTCACGCCTATATCCCTGCACGCTTCAATAATATATTTTGCCGTCTTCGCGCCCTGACGGTGTCCTACGATGTTCGGAAGCCCGCGCTTTCTTGCCCACCTTCCGTTCCCATCCATGATGATCGCTATGTGATGCGGTATTTTCCTATCCATCGCCCCTATCCCGTTCGCCTTCCGGCCTCGGCCGCGCCTTCATTCCCGGAGCTACCAAACAGCGACGGGGGACTGTTCATCCCCCGTCATTTTCCGCTCTACGTCTATACTTCTATACATCGCAAAAATATCTCGAACTACTTAATTGAGCCCTCGGAGAGTTTTTATATTCGAGGGCTCATCCTGACCCCGCCCTGGCGGGGGAAGGATCTCAATAGATCCTTCCTCGCTTCCTGCCTGCCGGCAGGCAGGCGCTCGTCAGGATGAGGGGTCGAATATAAGAAAACTCCTCGACCCCTCACTTAATTCTCGACTCCTCCGCGTCACGCGCTTCTTTGGATATCTTCTGCTGACTCGTTTCGTACGACCGCTTCGTGATCTCCTTCGGGAGAATTATTATTTCCACTCTTCGGTTTCTTGATCTTCCTTCTTTTGTGTCGTTACTCGCGATCGGCCTGTTCTCACCGTACCCGATCGCCGCGAGATTCCTGGGATCCATTCCGGCATTTTCAATGAGATAATGAAGTACATTTGTCGCCCTATTGGTCGAGAGCTCCCAGTTCGATTTCCATCCCGAATGCTTTATCGGTTCGTTATCGGTATGCCCTTCGACGCCGACATCCCGCTGCGGCAGCTTTATTTTTATCACATCGGCGACCTTATCAAGGACCTGGTGCGAGCTCTCCTTCAGCTTGGCTTTTCCTGAATCGAATAATATGTCATTCGTCATGGTTATTACGAGGCCGCGCGCGTTCAGCTCAAGAAGCACCCCTTTATCCTTCAGCTCTTTCTGGAGCCTTGACTCAAGCAGCGCTTTTGCCTCTTCGAGCTCGCTCTGTTTCTTTTGGAGCTGCTGTACTTCGGTCGCAAGCTTCTTGATCGCCTGCTTATCGGTAGGTTTTCCTTTGTAGAGATTTACCGCGCATCCGGAAACGGACAACACAAACGCCCCAACCATCAATAGCGCTATATATTTCCTCATGGTCCCCCCTTTTGGTCAGTGTAGAAAGTGATTTTACAGTATTGTAAGGCCTGTGTCCGCCAAAGTCAAGCGAATTTAGGTCGATCGATTAGTCCGTATATCGTAAGATTTTAACAACGGTTTACGGTTAACGGTGTACGGTGTACGGTA
>JBDRSA010000070.1:0-13098 GCA_043825275.1 Candidatus Omnitrophota bacterium | reverse complement strand
AACCACATATCGATCACCTTGCTAAAGCCCGTTCTGCATCTTCAAGGCTATAAAGCCGCCTTTTTCCTTTTTTCTTTTCAACAGTAAGTATATTTTTCTGCATAAGATAATTAATTCGGGAATAAGGGATGTCGAATTTCTTTATCATTTCTTTCGCGCTTACATAGATTTTCATCGTAATCTCCTCGCATCCTCACAGCCAATCACTAATTATTTTTCATGGTCCGCTCTATGAGATTATAGCCATCCTCTTTTGAAAAACCATTCACATACGAGATCTCTTCGGCAAGTCTGTCTTTTGCGGTTTGCACAAACTTTTCCTTAACTGATAAAAATCTTTCATCTTCGGAGTGCGCTAAGTCACGGACACTTTCCGCTATCGTGTAAGGATCTCCCAGTTTGATATTTTTCCTTACTGTTTCGTAAGCATTCTCCGAATCTCCTGAAATATCATTTGGGTCGCTTCTTAATATATCGAGAATCTTTTCTATCTCCTTCTTCTGGATCGGGTAGTGAACGCCGGCTCTTTCGACATTATATTCCGCGACAAGTATCTCGAGCCCCCCGGGCATTTTTCTAACAGGTTTCAGCACAAATATTGCCCCTTTTGGTCCCCGGCGGATTCCCTTTACTCTACAAGCGCCACAGCCTGGATGTATTACCTTATCACCGATATCAAACATTAGCTCATGCCTCCTTTGAAGAATAAAAAGCCGATAGTAATAAAACATTACGGGTTCGGCTTTTAAAGACGGTTATTTCTTACTATTATTGTTCTGTTGTAACTTCACATTTTCTTTTGCTATACCCTTGATAAACACGTTCCATACTGTTTGAAATTTTGTTATCGGGGTAACGGTATAATTCGTCAGCGCATACTGTACTATCGCTGCCTGGATCAGCCCGAAATAAGCCAAGCTTACTGCGCCAAGATTGACGTCGTCTCTCAGCAACCCTTCGCCTTTCGCTTCTTTCAGAATTTCAAGTATCTTTATTTTATATTTCTCAATAACGTCCAAGATCTTTCTTCGAAGGTAGTCATCGTTGAAATGAATAGATTCCGCGGTAATAGCAAACAAATATCCCTTATTTTTTTCTGTAAACTCCATGTGAGTCTTCATGATTTCCCGTAACCGGTCAATGGGGTTCTTATAGTGCCTGATCGGTTGTTCAATGGCTTCGAAAAGACTCCTTTCAAAATAGTCTATCAGCGCGACTAAGATGGCCCGTTTGTTTTTAAAGTGCCGGTAGATAGCCGGCTCTGATATTCTATTCTTTTTCGAGAGATTCTTTATCGTGAGCCCCCGGACTCCTTCGCGAATTATTAAAACTTTCGCGGTGTCAATAATCTCTCTTTTTCTTTGCTCAGATAGTTTTCTTTTCATATGTTAGTTAGTATTCACTAACTTCTCCTTGTTTTATTGTATCATATTTGAAAAACGTGTCAAGTGGCAAATAAATGTTGCTATGAGAACCTGTAGGAATCTTTCATAAGATTCTCTGTCTATGCGCAAACCATAACTGCGGCTCAGTAGGGCCAGAGCGTGCAAAGGCTGGTATTTTTCAAGATTCATTTGCCTTGGTACCCTAACTTTCTCTTCCCATCCTTTCTTTGTTTTGTTATACTTGTGCTTATACTAGAGACTTTTACTATTTTATATAGTTCTTATGCCTTTTAGGATTGAAAATGAAGAAAAAGAATAAAACAAAAAAGAATACTGACCTCTTCGATAATCCCCAATTTCTTGCCAATATAACGAGTGTATTTCAAAGAATGGGTAAGCCCTTTGAAGAGAATAAAGCACCTACGACTAACAAGATGGACATTTACTGGGGCAAGACGGATATATTTCACCCACCCCGGGGATTGGCTTGAGCCCCGTCCCCTGGACCTGCCGTCCCCTGGACCTGAACCGAGAAGAAGGCGCAATTGCGGCATGATTTGGTGCTCGGAGTGCTCAACCTTCTTCATAAGTACCGAGAAGATATTCGTGAAACATTGTATAGCAAAAATGAAAAATAGAACCCCGCCATTCCTCTCCAAGACCAAATACCTTGACGGGCTTAGGTCCATACGGCATAAGGCCCTGCAAAAGCATCAAAAGGGGGTATCGGGGTCTTGAAGGCGAATAAGTCCGACGTAGAATTTCACACTTTACGAGTCGGATTCAGGTATATAAAAACAAACCTTTTCCGTATACCGACGAGTAAAGTGTGTGAAATTCAAGGAGGAATTCTTGCCGTAATCTTTTACGGTGAGCCGGAAAGGCCCCGATACCCCCTTGGGGGGGGGGATTGATGAAGTTACTTCTGAAGCCGAACTATTACGAGTAAACGCATATAGCCGGGACATCCCCCCAGGTGCCACCCTTTCTTATTCTAACCGCTAACAGTTACTCATCTTACAATCTACGCTTTCTTGATTGTCTCAAAGGCCGATCTGGGATACAATAGAGTCAGGATCGGGATCACACGGAACCCACTCTGATATATACTTTAAGATCGTCATTTCTAACAGATTATAGATAAATGGCTTAAGAACGAATAGGGTGGTACATTGAGGGATGTCCCCGCGACCATACTTCCCAATGCCCGCCCTTCTTAGGCCCTATACGCTTAATCATGTTTTTCTGTTTAAGCTTTTTGATATTCCACTCAACTCATTTTACGGTTAATCCCGTCGCCTTAGCAATTTCTTCAACCGTAATGCTGGGATTTTCTTTCATAATTTGAAATATTTTTACCCTAGTTTTGGTACTTTGGGGAACGTCCCCACTTACATTAGAAGCAAACTGTCGAAGAGAGGTTAAAAATGAAATAGTAAACATTCTTTCTATTGACTTAACTAAAAAAATCAGTATACTTGTGTATATAGATGGCAATTGTTATTTTGACGACAAAAAAAGATTGAAGAGAATCGAGTATAAGAGCAAACCACGGGAAACCGTGGGACGCAAAGCTACAGGGTCTACGGTAATACATTTTGAGATAGTTAAAAATAGCGATCACATCAAGCGCTGTTTCAAAAGATTACCTTGATAGCCAAGCTACCGAATTGTGGTGGCTTGGCATTTTTTATTTAATGTTGATTAATCGATAAAAAAACGGAGGTAGATGATGGAAAAGTCTAGAATATGGTTCTTGGTTCTGATTGGAGTGGTATTTTTCGTGAGTCATGCGGTATCGACAGAATCTATGGTAATAGCTGAAAATGGCAGTAGAAATATAGTGGAAGAATCGACTCCGATAGTGATCAATTTTGAAGACTTCATTTATGAAAAAGGGGATATGGCGGAAGCACGGGAAAGCGCTTCAGGCCGTCAGCAAGCAGAATGTTTTGTAAGGATCGCTTTTAGATAGTAATATAGTTTAAAAATACGCTGAGTGTTTAGCAAAAGGCACCGGGACAGACCTGTTCCGGTGCCTTTCTTATTGAAGTGCATACGGTACGTTCTATATAACAGGAATACAGGAATAGCCGGGACATCCGGCAGTACCACCCTTTCGTGTTCTAACCGACTACAAACACACACCTTGTAACCCTATGTAATATTCGTTCAAAAGGACCACCTCCGCCATTGCCTCCGGGGCACTTCTGGGATACAATAAAGATGGGTTCGTATATAGCAATGGTACTATGACGGCGGGGTACTTCTGGAGCTGAAAACTATTACGTTACTTGTGACTATTTTTCCCCCTTGACATCCCCATGAATCTCCTATATACTTACATTGTCAAATATTTTATTAGCTAAAAGGTTTAATTCAGAAATAGTTCTATTTTCGAAGGAGAAACGCAATGAATGATCATAACGCAAACAGTGGCAATGACTTTGGTACGAAGATCATGAGGCTGCTTCCTTTAATGCTCCGGGAGATATCAAAACGTCTCACCGAAAGTATGCCCGAAGGATTTCTTACGTTACCGCAATTGGTCGTCCTCGATCTTTTATCGGGGGAGGGATCCTGCAACATGAGCGAAGTTGCCGAGGCGCTGAATCTTACGATGGGCGCCGCGACAGGAGCAGTCGATAAGATGATAGAGCTCGGGATGATAGCTAGAGAACGTTCTCAGGAAGACAGACGGGTCGTTAATGTGACGATGACCGATCAAGGTAAAGAGACGATCGCGCGGGTAAATCTGGCGCGGCGCGATATCTGTAACGACATATTTTCTTCGCTCTCGGAAGATGAGCGGTCGCAATATCTCGGCATAATAGGTAAAATAATTAATAATTTGAGAAAGGGGCAGGGATGAGACGTTCCGCATCTTTATTATTAAAGATCGTTCTTGTACTGGCGCTATTCGGGATAGTTGAGCCGGCCCGTACCGGTCGTTCGGCTGAAGAGGATGCGTCTATCGATGTGGTTACCACCGCCCCACTCAAAGAACCGGGTCTTATTGTTTCTCTTACTGTTTCTCTGGAAGATTGTATAAAACTCGCCGCCTACAATAGTTTTGAGGTAAAGCTCGCGAAACTCGATATGAAGATCGCTGAGCAGGATAAGGGCATCAAAGAAGCCGTCTTTGATACCGCGCTCTTTTCAAATCTCAATTACGCCGATGAACAGAGGCGGCAACTTTCCGTATTTGGCGGAAACTTTTTGAGGAATGTATATGAAGGCGGCGTTATGAAGACTCTCCCGACCGGCACCGAAGTTACCGCGGCTGTTAACGATACAAGGTCATGGACCAACTCCGGTTTTAATGTGGACAACCCGGCCCACGAGATCGAACTGGCGCTTGACCTCAAGCAGCCGGTCGCGAAGAATATTTTCGGCGTCAACGACCGATGGACAATAACGGCGACGAAGCTCGCGATAGTCAACGCCGATCTCGACATGAAAGAGCGTATCGAAATACTCTTCGCCGATGTCGAAAAAGCGTACTGGCAGTTCGTCTTTACTAAAGAAAACCTCAGGATTTTCCGGGAGATCCGACAGAGGGCGAAGAATCTGCACGAAACGAACATCAAAAGCTTTGACGTCGGCAGGATCGAGCGGGCCGACTTTTTAGCTTCGGAAGCGAACGTCCTCACCAGAGAAAAAGATGTCCGCATCGCGGAGAACAGTTACCGTAGGTCTGAAGAGATGCTGAAGCTCCTCCTGAATGTTGACGGCAGCGGGCGGATCTATCCGGCGGAAGATCTTAAACTCAAAGAATTTAAATGTAGTGTTGAAGATTCGCTCACGACCGCGTTCGAGAAGCGGCGCGATTATTATAAAGCGAAGCGCGAGATCAAGATCAAAGACATTACCCTTAAAGTTCGATCGAATGAGCGCTGGCCCGAGGTCGATCTCGTCGGAACATACGCGATCAACGGTATCCGCCGAAAGGTCCAGAAGGCCGCGGCGTCAGTCTCCGGTAATGACGCTTACTTTTTTGGCGGGATAGAGATAACGCTTCCGGTCGAGAATAATGCGGCCCGCAGCGAGTTCAAAAAGGCTGACTTCGACAAAGAGAAGGCGATCATTGAGTTGAAGAACGTTGAGCGGAAGATAGTCACCGATGTCGGCAACGCTGTGAGGGACTATAAGACCTACGAAACGAACGTCGAAACGCTTTTAGAGGTCGTTACGCTTCAGCGGGAAAAGCTTGCCGAGGAAGATAAGCGGTTCGGGTTCGGACGCTCGACGACGAAGACCCTTATCGATTACCAGAGCGATTATCTTAAGAGCCAGCTTGAGGCGTCGATGGGGCTGCGCGATCTCGAACAGTCAAAGGTCGATCTGAACAGGGCCACGAACGCGCTTCTGGGTGATTACGAGGTGTATTTATGAGTCTTCCGCGGTTTAGCGTCAATCAGTCGTTGTTCATAAATCTTGTCTCGGTCATCATCGTTATCGTGGGGATCGTTGTCGCGGTGGGCTTGAATAAGGAGGTCTTTCCGAACGTCACGTTCGACATGGTGAGTATTACGGCCGTTTATCCGGGCGCGACGCCTGCCGATGTGGAGAAACTGATCACCGTACCGATCGAAAAAGAGCTGAAACAGGTGGACGGCCTGAAGGAGATCAACTCCTCCTCGGCAGCGAGCACGTCGATGCTCTACGTCAAGATCGATCCCGACGAATCAAATAAGCAGAAGGTCGTGCGGGATATCCAGAGCGCCGTTGATAAGGCCAAGAACCTGCCGGATGATGTCGACGATCCGGTTGTGACCGAGGTTACGAGCAGCCAGTTTCCGGTTATCGAAGTCTCGCTCTCGGGTGATATGAGCGAGCGGCAGCTGCGGGACCATGCCGATACGCTTGAAGATATTCTCGAGGACATCCGGGGTGTTGCCCGGATCAGGAAATCGGGCTACCGGGAACGGGAGCTCCAGATACTCGTCGATCCGGTCAAGATGAAGGAGAGCTACGTTTCGATCGGCGAGATCGAACAGGCGCTCGCCGCGCGCAACGTCAGCATGCCCGCCGGCAAGCTCGATACTCAGACGACCGAGTACAGTATCCGGACGACGGGAGAGTTTTTGAGCGCCGAAGAGGTGGGGGACGTGATCATCAGGGCGAATGATTCGGGGAACTGGCTGAAAGTAAAAGATGTCGCTCGTGTTGTCGATTCGTACAAGGAAGAGGATACGATCACCAAGACCCTGCGGACGCGATCGATAAACCTTATTGTCCTGAAGAAAGAGTCGGGCGACGCGCTCAAGGTCGTCGATGTGGTGAAAGAAAAGACGGATCAGTATATCGCGCGGGCCGCCGACGGCCTCCACGTATCCTACATCAACGATTATTCTTTCTACGCCAGACGCCGGCTCAATGTTCTGACAAACAACGCGTGGGTCGGTATCATTATCGTTATTACGGCGCTCCTCATATTTTTGCGCGCGCGCGTGGCTATCATCACGTTCGTCGGTCTTCCGATAGCGTTTTTCGCGACATTTATCGCGATGGATATGATGGGCATAACGATCAACCTGATGAGCATGTTCGGATTGATCATTGTGCTGGGTATGCTGGTCGACGACGGGATCATTGTCGCCGAAAATGTCTACCGCTATATGGAAGAGGGCGTTCCGCCGCGTGTCGCGGCGATAAAAGGGACCGAAGAGGTCATGGGCGCGGTGCTGACCGCCGTCGGGACGACGATGGCGGCGTTCACCCCGCTTTTAATGATGACCGGGATCATCGGGAAATTCATCCGGAACATCCCGACCGTTCTGATCGTAGCCCTGCTCGCCTCGCTCGCCGAGGCGCTGATAATCCTTCCGTCACACTTGGCCGATTTTGTGAAGATAAAGCTTGACGCGAACGGCAAGCCGGTTTCGCTTTCCAAAGACATGCCGTGGTTCAAGGCCCTTATCGCGGGCTATACGCGGATCGTCGAAGGCGCTATAAAAAGGCGCTATCTGGTTATCGTAGGATTTCTTGGTATTCTGGTAGTGTCGCTTATTGTCGCGGCTACAACGATCAAATTCATCCTCTTTCCGGACGCCGGGATTAATTTTCTCTTCATCCGGGGAGAAGCGCCCATCGGGACCCCGCTTGAAAGGACCGAAGAATTGATCGCGCCCATGGAGAAGATCGTCGCGACGCTTCCGGATACGGAGCTCGACACGTTTATCACGACCGTCGGGAAGATCGAGGAGGACCGGCACGACCCGTTCGCCGGCCAGGCGAGTAATCTTGTTCAAATAACGGTCTATCTGACGCAGGAACAGGATCGCGAGCGAAATGTTGACGATATCATCGATGAGCTCAGGGAGAAATCGAAAGAGATTACCGGCTTTACCGAGCTCCGGTTCGATAAGCCCCAGACCGGCCCCCCCGTCGGTAAACCTGTTGAGGTGAAGATCAGGGGAGAGAAGTTCGAGACGCTCGATGCGATCTCAAAAGAGTATATGGACTATTTAAAGACGATCGACGGAACGTCGGATGCCACCTGGGACCATAAACCGGGCAAGGAAGAGATACGCGTCCGCGTCGACCGGAAAAAGGCGGCGACGGCAGGTCTTACCGTGCAGGATATCGCGAAGACTGTCCGCGCGGTCTTTGAAGGGGGCATCGCGACGAAGATCAAGCCGGTAAAAGCGGAAGAAGAGACTGATGTCACGGTGCGGTTTGATAAGGATCTGATCAAGGATACGGCGATATTCAAAGAGATCCTTGTCGCGAATAAATTCGGCAATCTCATTCCGCTGGGGAAGGTCGCGACGATCGAAAAGGTACCGGGCACGACGACGATCCATCACTTAGACGGAAAGCGGGTCGTCACGGCCAGCTGCAATGTCGACACGAAGAAGACAACCTCGATGAAGGTAAACACGATGCTTGAGAAGAAATTCCAGGATGTCGCTTCACGGTATCCGGGATATTCGGTGAAATATGGCGGCGAGCAGCAGGAGTCGATAGAATCGCTGCAGAGTCTCGGGAAGGCGTATTTTATCGCGTTCCTCATAGTCTTTCTTATCCTGGCGTCGTTCTTCAGGTCGCTGATACAGCCTTTTATCGTCCTGCTGGCGATCCCCTTCGGGCTCATCGGTGTCGTTGCCGCTTTTATTTTACACGGCTTGCCGCTCTCGTTCATGGCGATCCTCGGCGTCGTGGGGCTGAACGGTATCGTGGTCAACGATTCAATAGTCCTGGTCGACTTTATTAATAAGCTCAGGATTTCCGGTATGTCCAGGAGAGAGTCTATCATCAAAGGCGGGCAGATGAGGATCCGGCCGGTCATACTGACGACGGTCACGACCGTCGGCGGCCTCTCGACGGTGGCCTACGGTATCGGCGGCAAGGACCCGTTCCTCGTTCCGATGGCGCTGGCGATCTGCTGGGGGCTGGCGTTCGCGACGATCCTGACGCTCATTATTACCCCATGTATTTATTCGATTCTTGACGACATCTCCATGAAACTTACCCGCCACTCGACTATTGCCCGCACCGCGAAAGTGATGAATGGCGGCTAGGGGGCCGGGGGCTGCAAGGCGGCTTATTAGTTCATAGTTCGGAGTACATAGTTCATAGAATTTGGATTACAGGGCAATCTCACTATGAACTTTGAACCATGAACCATGAACCATGAACCGTGAACCGGATCAGCTCGTTACTCCGCTAACACACTTCCCCCTTGACCCTTCCGTCCTTTCGGTAGTAGAATAGCCCTATCTTCTTATAAACAGAAAACTTATTTAACAGAAAGGAATCCACATTCGCATGAAGAGACTGGCAGCCGTTCTTATAGGCATTATCGTTGTTTTCATCGTCCTTTTGTTCTTCAAGGACGCGCTCATTAAAACGTCGATCGAAAAAGGGACGCAGGTCGTTACCGGACTTACGCTCAAGATCAGGAGCCTTCGTGTCGGGATCCTGAATACGGTGGTGGGGATCAAGGGCCTCGAGCTTTTTAATCCCCCGGGATTCCAGGACAGGATCATGCTCGATATGCCGGAGATATTTGTTGATTATAACCTTCCGTCGATCCTGAAGGGGACGATCCACTTGAATGAAATGCGCATTGACATAAAGAAATTCGTCGTTGTGAAGAACGCTCAGGGCGCGCTGAACCTTGATTCCTTAAAAGTTGTCCGGGCCCAGAAAGAGGGCAAGGCTCCGGAAGTAAAAGGGAAAGGATCGGCAGGCGGAGCCGCGATCCCGGACGTTCGGATCGATCTGCTGCGCCTGAAGGTGAGCAAAGTCGTCTATAAAGATTATTCAAAAGGCGGACAGCCTCAGGTCAGGGAATTCGATGTCAATATCGATGAAACGTTCACGAATGTTACGGATCCCTACAAGCTGGTCAGTCTGATCGTCGTGAGGACGCTGATGAGCACGACGATCGGGGAGCTCGCCAATTTCGATCTCGGCGGCCTTCAGAATACCGTCGGCGATACCCTGGCAAGCGCCCAGAAGGTGATGACGCGGGCGGTGGCGGCCGCCGGGAAGCTCGGCGTTTCGACGGAAACCGCGGAGAAGACAGTTGAGATCGCTACTCAGGTGACCGCGGAGACCGCGAAACAGGCCGGAGAAGTTTTGGAGAAGACGACCGAGGGGCTCAAAGGTGCTTTCGATAAACTGCCGTTCGGATCGAAAAAGTAGAGGCCATCTTATAAATATCTGTAATGGCCTCGTATTGCGAGGAGTCCCGCCAGGGCGGGGTCGACAAAGGTTCAAGAATTAACTTTACAGCGTACTACCATGAAAAATCACATTTTTCAGAGTTGCGCCACTCTGGCAGTATCCGTTGGAATTCTTCTTTCCGCCCATACTGCCGAGGCTGTATTCAAGAAAGACGATCACGCGATCTACGAAACGCTTCTCGCGAAATACGTTTCGGACGGCCGGGTCGATTATCTCGCGTGGAAACGGGACGATCTTGCCGTGTTCGAAAAATACATTCAATCCCTTGCCGGGATGTCAACCGAAGGCATGAGCGCCGACGAAGAGAAGGCCTTCTGGATCAATACCTATAACGCGCTTACCGTGTACGCCGTTCTGAAACAGATCCCGCCTAATTTTTTTCTCTCCCGGGTATTCAGCGTCCAGTTGGTCCCCGGGTTCTTCAGGAAAAAGATCTTTACGGTAGCCGGGGAGACGCTCTCGCTCGACGCGATCGAGCATACCAGGCTCAGAAAACGGTTCAAAGACCCGCGCGTTCATTTTGTCATCGTCTGCGCTTCGACGAGCTGCCCGGCGCTCCAGAGCAGGATCTTTTACCCGGAGGGCCTCGACGCGCGGCTCGATGAAGCGGCGAGGGATTTTATGTACGATACGCGGAGAAACAGGCTCGATCGGGAGAACAACGTCTTCCATCTGTCATCGATCTTTCAATGGTACCAGAAAGACTTCATCAGCGATGATGAAGGGATCCTCGCGTATGTGAAAAAATATCTGGATCCGGCAGATAGGGAATTTGCGTCGGATCCGAATGTAACCGTCCAGTATCTTTATTATGACTGGTTGGTGAATATTAAGAAGTAACAGAGCGTATTCTGTATCTGGTATCTAGTATCTCGTATCTAGAAAAAACCGTATCTAGTATCTTGTATCTGGTATCTAGTAAAAAGAATATCGATTATAGTCAACATACAAGATTCGAGCACTGAAATTCGGTACGCCGGATATCCCGCAGCGGCGGGATCCCGCAAACCTTTTACAATTGGGCGGGACAAGATACCAGATACTAGATACAAGGTTCGATATATGCACAACGCATGACGAAATTCGATCGAGAAAAAAGCGGAGCTTGTTAACAGGACTTAGAGCGGTATGTGCCGGTCAATCCGAATGAAAAAATATCGAAACTGCGGACTAAAAAGGCTGCGGGCAGTATGAGAAGGCGCTGCTGGAAGATACGCGCCATAAATAGAGAAAGGAATTTATTGTGCCGATAGATTTTATCTGTCCGACCTGCGGGAAGAGTATCCCGCGTGAGTTGAACGTGATAATCCCCCACACCGAACAGCATATCATCGACGCCATCAAGAAAAAATACCCCAAATGGGCCGAGGATAACGGCGTCTGCGGGAAGTGTTTAGAGCACTACCGGAAGCAAATGCGTCATCGCTGACGGACCGCGGAAAACTTACTGAAATGTTTGTCAATTCCTATTTTTCCAGGTATACTTGTTTACAAAATTAAGAGTTCGAAAATGCGATCTCGAAAAAGAGAGGATTTAAAGGTAGAGATCCTTCGAACGCTCCTATTCGTCGCGTTCTCAGGATCAATTCGCCCGTATAACTTATGCTTCTTTCAGTCGCATAAGTCATGGGCTCATTGAAAGGAGGGGTAGTATGAAGAAAATCGCGAACGTATTGGCCGCCGTAGGAGTTTTTATGGTGGTGTACGCTGTTATCGGGAAATTCATTGACGAGCCAACGATCGGCCTCGGTATCCTGGTGATCCAGCCGAAAGTCGGCCTTCTGCTGGCGAATTCCCTGATGCTCGCCGCAGTAATTATCAAGCAGTGGGAAAAGTGAAGCTCTACTGACTCACAGACGCGGCTTCTTTTCTTTCAGCCCGTAAACCAGACTTTATGTCGGTTTAGGGCTGAACCGTCCCGCTCTGCGGGACTGGTTCATGGGTAACGTAGAGCGATAGATCGATCGAAACGATCACAGACGGCCTCCCTTTCAGGGGAGGCCGTCTGTGATTTATGGATGTGTATGGCAAAAGCAACGTCTGTCCCCCGGCGGAGAATACAAGCGTTTCAAAAAAAGATCTACCGCTATTTCGCGAAATACGGCAGGGATCTTCCCTGGCGCGGGACCACGGACCCCTACCGGATCCTCGTCTCAGAGATCATGCTGCAGCAGACGCAGGTTCCCCGCGCGACAAGGATCTACCCCCGGTTCGTCGCGGCGTTCCCGAACGTTCGGTCGCTTGCCCGCGCGAGCCTGGCGGAGGTCATGCGCGAGTGGCAGGGGATGGGGTACAACCGCCGGGCGCTCTCGTTGAAACGGTTGGCCGGGGTCGTTACAGAACACCACAACGGCGTGATCCCTCACGAGATTGAAGAACTTAAAAAGCTCCCCGGGATCGGCTGCGCGACCGCGTGCTCGATCCGGGCGTTCGCGTTCAATAAGCCGGCGGTTTTCATTGAGACGAATATTCGAAGTGTCTTCATTGAACATTTTTTTAAAGGGAAAACAGATGTCCGGGACTCCCAGATCATTCCATTGGTCGAAGCCGCGCTCGATCGGAAAGATCCGCGGAAATGGTACTCCGCCTTGATGGATTACGGAACGGACCTGAAGAAGCGGCAGCCGAACCCGTCCAAAAAGAGCGCGCATTACACAAAACAGAGCAGATTCGAAGGGTCCGACCGGCAGATCCGCGGAACAATCCTGAAAAACCTGACAAAGCGTCACACGATCACCGAAGCCGCGCTCCTCAAAAAGATCCCAACGGACAAATCCCGGATCCGCGGGATTCTTCGCGGGCTCGTTTCGGAAGGGCTGATACGGAAGAAGTCCGGGGCGTACCTGATCTAATCTTTGGCGAGTTTTGTATTAGATACAAGATACTAGTACGTTGTAAAGTTAATTCTTAATGGTATCATAAATTCTATTGAGCTTGTTGCGAGCATCGTTCTTTGTAAAATGCCAGGTTATTTTAGTGTGGAGGCGAGTGCGTTTTGCCGACCACGCTATAACTT
>JBDRSA010000069.1:0-18309 GCA_043825275.1 Candidatus Omnitrophota bacterium | reverse complement strand
TAATCTTGCCGATTCGTCGATCACGATCGGCGCAATTCTGCTGGCGTCCGGGATAGTCTTGAAAAAGCGCAAAATCAATCCGTAGGGGCGGTTCGGGAACCGCCCCTACTACCAAATTAATTTTACCATGTATCCTATTCTCGCAAAATTTGGCCCGGTCACCGTTTACTCATACGGCTTTATGGTCGCTGTCGGTTTTGGGCTCGCCGTATATCTTGCCTCGCGGCGGTCATCTTCCTTCGGGATCCCAAGAAATGATGTGATCGATCTGTCGGTGTGTGTATTACTTGCCGGGCTTATCGGCGCGCGGCTTACCTATGTATTGACCAATCTCGATTATTACCGTACGAACGCGGCTGAAATAGTATGGATCAACCGGGGCGGACTTGTTTTTTACGGAGGGTTCCTGTTCGGCGCGGCCGCCGCGTTCGTGTTTTTAAAATTAAAAAAACTTTCGTTCTGGAACGTTGCCGATCTGATCGCTCCGTACAGCGCCCTAGCTCACGCGATCGGCCGCGTCGGCTGTTTTCTGAATGGATGCTGTAAGGGCGCCCCCGCGGATCCCGGCGCCTTTTTTGCCGTCAGCTTTCCCGGCGATCAGATCGCCCGGTATCCGGCCCAGATCTATTCGGCGCTGGCGCTGATACTGATCTTTGTCGGCTTAAGGGCCCGCCAGGCGAACCGTCGTTTTGAAGGAGAGGTATTTCTGCTCTACTGTACAGCGTACCCGCTCTTTCGGTTCTTTATCGAATTCGCCAGAAATGAGCCCGCTTTGGCCGCCGGACTGACCTTTTCGCAGGCTGCGAGCGTTGTTGTGATCGCGGCAGCGGCAGCCGCGTTGTTGATAATGAGGAAGCGATGCAAAAACTCTCTTTCACGATAAACGAGGAAGACGCCGGCGATCGCCTTGATCGATTTCTGGCGCGGATGTGTTCGGATGAGTTTTCGCGGTCGTTCATAAAGAAGATGATCGATTCGGGATGCGTGACCGTGAACGGCAAGGTTGAGAAACCGCATCAGAAAGTCAGGCCGGGTGAAATTGTCGCGGTGAACGTACCTGAGTCAAAGCCGCCGGAGAGCGCTCTGCCGGAAGATATCCCGGTCGATATCGTGTATGAGGACGACGATGTTGTCGTTGTGAATAAGGCTGCCGGTATGGTTACGCATCCGGCGCCCGGAAACTACACGGGCACGCTGGTGAACGCGCTGCTGTATCGCTGCAGCTCATTGTCGTCGGTCGGCGGTCAGTTCAGGCCCGGCGTTGTGCATAGGATCGATAAGGATACGTCGGGACTGGTCGTGATCGCGAAGAACGATAAAGCTCACCGCTGGCTCGCGAAACAGTTCAAGAACAGGCGCGTCAAAAAGATCTACGCGGCGCTTGTGCAGGGGATTGTCCAGCTGGACAACGGGATCATCGATGTTCCGATCGCACGATCAAAGACAGACAGGAAGAGGATGGGGGTCGCGTTCGTTGAATCGAAGCCTGCCGTAACGAAGTATCATGTCGTCAAGAGATACAAGGATTTTACCCGGCTTGAGCTTGAGCTCGAGACCGGAAGAACGCACCAGATACGTGTCCACATGTCATATTTGGGGCATCCACTTTTAGGAGATAGGAAATACGGCGCCAGGGCTTGTTCGCTCGCGCGCCACGCTCTGCACGCGAAACAATTGGGGTTCAAACATCCGGCTACGAAGCGCTTTATGGAATATGAATCCGCGCTGCCCGACGACATAAAAGACTATCTGGAGAAGTATGAAAAAAAAGATCATTAAGCCGATATCGGCTATCCGCGGCATGTTGATCATGCCCGGTGATAAATCGGTGTCGCACCGCGCCGTGATAATGGGATCCATCGCGCGCGGAATGACTACGGTGCGGAACATGCTTCATTGCGACGATTGTAATTATACGATCGAGGCGTTCAGGAGTATGGGGGTGCGCATAGAGATAGCGCCGGACGGGGATATGCTTATAGAAGGGAAGGGGCTGCGCGGCCTTGCGCGTCCGCCTCAAGGAGAGATCTTTCTCGGGGAATCGGGGACATCGATGAGGATCCTCCCGGGCGTTATCGCCGGGCAGGATTTTGATGTCACCTTTACCGGAGGACCATCGCTTTCAAAGAGGCCGATGAAGAGGATCATCGATCCTTTGAAGAAGATGGGAGTTGTGGTTAAAGCGAGCAAGGGAGGGTTTCCACCTCTGACGGTCCGGGAGAGGATCAAAAAGCCGGCTGTTCACACACTGAAAGTGGCGAGCGCCCAGGTGAAATCATGTATCCTGCTGGCCGGGCTCTATCTTCCGCGGACCACGATCGTCATTGAGCCGGTTAGATCAAGGGATCACACCGAGCGCATGCTTCGATCCTTCGGAGCGGAAGTGCTTGAGAAGGATCGCTCTGTCTCGATAACGGGCGGAAAAGAGTTGACAGGGAAAAGCGTAGCGGTTCCCGGCGATATATCGTCCGCGGCGTTCTTTATGGCGGCCGCGGTACTGCTGCCGGGGTCGCGGATAACGCTGCCGTCAGTAGGCGTTAACCGGACACGCTCAGGCGTGCTTGATGTCCTCACGAGGATGGGAGCGAGCGTGGAGATCATCAATGAGCGGGGTTCGCCTGAGCCGATCGCGGACATCACCGTTTCGTCATCGCCGATACACGGTGTCACAATAGAGAAGGAAGAGCTTCCGCGGTTGATCGATGAAGTCCCCATCATCATCGTGCTTGCCGCCAGGGCGGCGGGCACGACCGTTATTGAGGGCGCTCATGAGCTGCGGGTGAAGGAGACGGACCGGATCGAATCGATGGTGTCGAACCTGCGGCGAATGGGCGCGAAGATAACCGCGAAGGGCGACGACATTATCGTTGAAGGAGTGCCGACGCTGCGCGGAGCGTCGATCGAGGCATTCGGCGATCATCGGACCGCTATGAGCCTCAGCGTCGCGGCGCTCAGCGCGGAAGGTAAAAGCGAGCTTGATGATCCGGAATGTGTTTCGAAATCATTCCCCGGTTTTTTCGAGGTGCTTAATAAAGTCAGCGGTTAGGCGGGCCGGGATTAATAGTTTCCAGTTGCAAGTGTCCAGTTGCCAGAAAAAGAAAACAAAAGTGAACTTTCTGGATGTCCAACGGGCTATTGTCGCTGGAGACTGGAAGCTGGTAGCTGGCAAGCTGTAACACCTTTTTCCCTTTGACAAAATACATGTATTCTGCTACTATTACAGCCTAAGGAGATACGATGATGAAATTGATACGAATGATAGGGGAATTGTTCATCAAGCTCATTAATTATATGCTTGGGTTGTTTTCGAACGATATGGGAATAGACCTGGGGACCGCCACAACTCTCGTTTACAGCAAGAACCAGGGGATCGTTCTGTGCGAGCCCTCGGTCGTTGCCGTGCAGGCAGGAACCTCAAATGTTCTCGCGGTCGGTGACGAAGCTAAGCGGATGCTCGGCAGAACCCCCGGAAACATCATCGCGATACGCCCGATGAGAAACGGCGTTATAGCCGATTTCGAGGTTACCGAGGCGATGCTTCGCTATTTTATAAAAAAGGTCCATCATTCACGGCGTCTTGTCAGGCCGCGGATCGTTATCGCTATTCCCTCCGGAATAACGGAAGTGGAGAAGCGCGCCGTTAAGGATTCCGCCCTCCATGCGGGAGCGCGGGAAGTCTTTATGATAGAAGAGCCGATGGCCGCCGCGATCGGCGTCGGTCTGCCGATCCAGGAGCCGTCGGGCAATATGATCATCGATGTCGGCGGCGGCACGACCGAGATCGCGGTCATATCGCTGGCGGGATGCGTTTTCGCGAAGTCGATCAGGATCGGCGGCGATGAGATGGATGAGGCGATCGTTGAATATATGAAGAAGAATTATAACCTGATGATCGGTGAGAGAACATCAGAGGACATAAAGATAAAGATCGGATCCGCGTATCCGCTCGAAGAAGAATTGACGATGGAAGTTCGCGGCAGAGACCTTGTTGCCGGCCTGCCGAAGATGGTAACGGTTACGAGCGAAGAGATCAGAGAGGCGCTTTCTGAATCCGTCGCTCAGATCATTGAAGCGGTGCGGATAACGCTCGAGAGAACTCCTCCCGAGCTTTCTGCCGACCTGATAGAGAAAGGGATCATTCTGGCCGGGGCCGGTTCGCTTTTGCGCGGGCTCGACAAGCTGATCTCGGAAGAGACAGGTCTACCCGCGCACCTGGCCGATGATCCGCTTACGGCCGTTGCGCTTGGCACCGGAAAAGTGTTGAGCGAGATAAAATATTTGAAGAAAGTGACAATTACTCCGAAACTTGAGAGATAGTGGCTTAATGTGCTCAAGCCTTCCGATTCACCCATACGGATCCTGAAACTATCAGCGATCTTCCTTATCGCAGTATTTCTTATTCTAAAGCCTTCCGCTACCGCGTCTTTCAGGGCAACGATCGTTGACCTGCTGAGATCGCCTTTATCCGCCGCCCGTTTTATATCGACAAAGACGAAGCTGATCGTTCCGTTCGCGTCATACCGTCAAGAGATCGCGCGGCTGAAGGAAAAGATCGCGCATCTTGAGTCGGGCGCCGAAAAGCTTATTGAAACGCGGGAAGAGAACCGGCGGCTCAGGGAGACCCTGGATTTTAAGAACGAAATATCTTTTAAGGTTGTCACTGCGCGCGTTATCGCCCGGGATCCGTCTAACTGGGCGTATTCGGTCGTTCTGGATAAGGGTACGGATCACGGCATCCGTATTGGCGCGGCGGTTTTTACGGCCCACGGGCTTGCCGGCAAGGTGGTGGAATCGGGAAGGTCATCAAGCAAGGCTCTTTTGATAACTGACCCGAACTTCAAGGTCGGTGCCATAATCCAGAAGAACCGGGAAGGAGGGCTTCTCATAGGGAGCCCCGGCGGGGACTGTAAGATGATCTACCTGTCTATGGACGCGGATGTCGCGATCGGGGATTCGGTCGTTACCGCGGGTTTCGGAAAGGATTTCCCGAAAGGGATCAAAGTGGGAACGGTGGCGCTGGTGAAGAAAGAGCCCGGCAGGCTCTATAAGTACGCTATAGTCAAACCTTCGCAGAATCTTTCCAAGGTGGAAGAGGTTTTGTGCGTACAATAACAAGGCTCCAATGCTATTGTCTCGTTGTTGCCGGTTTGATCGCCCAACTTCTGTTCGTGAACGCTCTCGCGGTGTTCGGAACGCGGCCCGACCTTCTGTTCGTCCTCGTCGTATTCTTCGGCCTCTTCGGACCGAAAGGAATGGCCCGGGAAGCGGGGATAGCGGCCGGTTTCCTGAAAGATCTTTTCGGGACAGATCCATTCGGCGTTATGATCATTACCTACGCGGCTGTCGGTTATTTTGTCGAAACGATCGCTCCGCGGTTTTTCCGGGAATCCCCGATCACGCAATTCTTTGTGACGTTCACTTCGTATCTTCTTTCGGCCGCGGTGTACACGGCCGCAAAGATCGCTTGTGTTGGTCCGACAGGATCGGGCGCCGGGCTTCTTGCCGGGCGCCTGTCGATGTTTACGGCGGTCGCGCTTCCTACCGCTCTCTACACATCGTTGATCGCCGTTATCGTATTTTCATGGATGATGCGCGTATACAATTTTAAGGAGACCGCGCTGATATGAGGTCCCATGTCCTCAGGGGGGCGGTTGTCGGGATGTATTGTCTGCTCGCCTTCAGCCTGATGCATATCCAGCTCATTCGGTCGGCCGAGTACCGGATGCTTTCCGACAGGAACATTATACGGGTTATCCCGATCGAGGCGCCGCGGGGAAGAATATTCGACCGGAACAATAAGGTCGTTGTCGACAACAAGCTTTCGTTCGACGTGTCGGTCATATATCACGAGCTTTCAAAGGCCGGCCGGGACAAAATAGCCGCTATTCTCAGCGACGCGCTCGGCGCGTCGAAAAAAAAAATACGTTCGCGCATCGAGGAGGCGAAGCTGAACCCATTCATTCCGGCCGTCGTTTTTGAAGACATCGGAAAGAGCCGCGCTATACTGCTTCAGGAGCGCCTGTTCGACATAACGGGGATCATTGTTGAAAGCAGAGCGAAGCGGGATTATCCGCACAAGGAGGACGGGTCTCACTTGATCGGTTATCTGGGTGAGGTGAACAGGAAAGAGCTTGAGCGTCTCAAGCCGTACGGATACCGGATCAAGGACCTGGTCGGAAGAGGCGGGCTCGAAGACTATTATAACGGCTATCTGATGGGGAAGGGCGGCGGATTCCTGGTGGAGGTTGATAATCGCGGCCGGCAGGTCCGGGTGCTTGGGCTGAAGGAGCCGAAGAGCGGAAAAGATCTCCATCTGACGATCGACATAGAGATACAAAAGGAAGCGGAAAAACTTCTTGAAGACAAGAAAGGCGCTATTATCGTCATGAAGTCGGATACCGGGGAAGTTCTCGCGCTGGTGAGCAGGCCCGGATTCGACCCGAATGTTTTTGTCTCAAGCGAAGGTTCGCCGGAGCGGGTGCGGCTGATGAGAGACAAGAACTATCCTCTTTTAAACAGGGCTCTCTCCGGGACGTATCCTCCCGGGTCGGTCTTTAAGATCGTTGTGGCATCGGCGGCGCTTGAATACAGAAAAGGGTACGAATGGAAGACGTTTGAATGTGACGGAGCCTACGTTCTGGGGCGGCGGTCGTTCAGGTGCTGGTATGACCGGGGGCACAATAAACAGCACATGAGAGAAGGAATAAAAAATTCATGCAACGTTTATTTCTTTAACCTGGGAAAAGAATTGGGGGTCGATCGGATCGAGTCATTCGCGAACAGGTTCGGATTCGGAAGGCCGTCCGGGATCGACCTTCCGGGCGAGGCTGCGGGTCTCGTGCCGGGACGGCTCTGGAAACGGCTGCGCATGAGAAGTTCGTGGTACATGGGCGAGACGCTCAATTTTTCCATCGGACAGGGGTATCTTCTGGCGACGCCGCTGCAGGCGCTCGGCATGATGAACGTTATCGCCGACGGCGGAAAACTCGTACGGCCGTTTATTGTGCGGCGGATCGGCGATACCGACATAACGAGCGTCAGGGCGAATTCGATCGGCCTGTCGGACGCGACGGTTGAGATCCTGAGCCAATCGCTCGTTAAGGTCGTCAACGATAAGGACGGGACAGGACGTCTCGCGAAGGTCGAGGGCGTCAAGATGGCCGGCAAGACCGGCACCGCCCAGGTTTCCGGAAAAAAGTCGCACAGCTGGTTTTCGGGTTTTGCGCCGGCGGATGATCCGAAAATTTCACTGCTAATTTTCGTTGAGCACGGTGGAAAAGGCGGCGTGGAAGCCGCGCAGATGGCAAAAACGCTGTTTGAGGAGCTTCGCGACAGAGAGTATCTGTAGTAGTCTGTTAACTTAGGGAACGTCCCCCAGAACAATGCAGTAGGAGTTTGAATGTCTCCGAGAAGATACAGTGGGGATCTTGATAAAGGCATCTGCTTCGCGACGGCGGCGCTGCTGCTGCTTGGGGCGCTGTTCCTCTACAGCGCGACGTACAATCGCCCGCCCGAGGTTGCCCGGGCGCTGATGACAAAGCAGATCATCTGGGCGGTGTTCGGCATCCTATGCATGGCAGCGGCCGCGAGCGTCGACTACCAGAGGCTCGTCGATTCGGCGTATGGCATGTACGCGGTCAATATTCTGCTCTTGGTGCTTCTTTTGTTCATGGGGAAGGCCAGGCTCGGGGCTCAGCGGTGGTTTTCCGTCGGGGGAGTATCGATCCAGCCGTCTGAGTTCATAAAGATAACGCTTGTGCTGGCGATGGCGACCTGCATCGGGCATAAACGTACGCGAATGGATGAGGCGAGAAATCTTTTTGTTCCGCTTGCGCTTGCCGGCACCCCCTTCTTTCTTATCGTTCTTCAGCCTGATCTTGGAACGGCGCTGATGGTGATCCCGCTTTTATTCTCGCTGCTTCTTATCGGCGGAGCCTCCGCGAAACACCTTTCGATCCTGACGGCGGCCGGCCTCGCGAGCGTCCCGTTATTCTGGGGGTTCCTGAGAGATTACCAGAAAGAGCGGCTGCTCGTCTTTATGAACCCGAACATGGATCCGCTCGGCGCGGGATATACCATCATCCAGTCGAAGATCGCGATCGGATCGGGCGGTTTTCTGGGGAAAGGGTGGCTTACGGGCACCCAGAACCAGTTCAACTTCCTGACGGAGCGGCACACGGATTTTATTTTTTCGGTCGTAGGGGAGGAGTGGGGGTTTGTCGGGGCGCTTCTTTTCATACTCTTGTATCTGGTCATAATATTCCGCGGATTCTCGATCATGGATTCGACGAACGATATGTACGGAAAGCTTATCGTGGCGGGCGTTATAACGATATTTTCCGCGCAGACGTTCATTAATATCGGGATGGCGATCGGTATCATGCCGGTCGTTGGGCTGCCGCTTCCACTGATCAGCTACGGCGGCTCAAGCCTTATTACGACAATGATCGCGATCGGGCTTATGTTGAATGTAGGCCTGAGACGGTCGATGTTCTAGTAGGGGCGGTTCGCGAACCGCCCCTGCACCTCGCAAAGACAGGATCTATAAATAAATGGAAAACGGCATCATCGAAAAGCTCGGCGATAAATTGCTGACCGTCAGAAAGCCCGGCAGGTATATCGGCAACGAATGGAACATGATAAAGAAGCCCTGGCGCGCTGATACGGTAAAGGTCGCGCTCTGCTTTCCGGACGTCTATGAGATCGGTATGAGCTACCTCGGCCTCAAGATACTGTACGGCGCGTTGAACGAGCGCGATGATGCTCTCTGTGAACGGGTGTTCGCGCCCTGGCCGGATATGGAGAAGCTGATGCGGGACGAAGGTATCCCGCTTTTCGGGCTCGAGTCGGGAAAGCCGGTCTCCGAATTCGACATTGTCGGTTTCAGTCTTGCGTATGAATTAAATTATACGAACGCGGTGAATATGCTCGACATGGCCGGAATACCGATACGATCATCCGAGCGGACCGGGAGCGACCCCTTGATCGTCGCGGGCGGGCCGTCGTGCTGCAACCCCGAGCCGATGGCGGCGTTTATCGACCTATTCGTGATCGGCGAGGGAGAAGAGGTTATAATGGAGATCGTCGACGCGTACAAAGCTCACTGTGCGCGGCACGGCGTGATGAAGAGAGACGAGCTTCTCGGGGAGCTCGCGTCGGTCGTTGGGGTCTATGTGCCGTCCGCCTATTCGGTCGCGTACGGCCGGGACGGCGCCGTGCTCGCGTATAGTCCGAGCCCAGGCGCGCCGTCAACGGTCCGTAAACGCGTCGTTGCCGATTTCGAAACATCGTATTACCCGACGAAGCAAATCGTTCCGAATATACAGGTTGTCCACGACAGAATATCGCTTGAGATCATGAGGGGGTGCAGGAACTTCTGTAAATTCTGCCAGGCAACGGCGGCCTGCTCGCCGAACCGCGAGCGGTCGCTCGAAAGGATCGTTGAGCTCGCGAAAAGAACGTACGCCGAGACCGGATATGACGAGATATCGCTGGTCTCACTTTCGAGCGGCGATCATTCAAAAATAAAGGAGATCGTGAGGTCCCTGAACGACGAGTTTTCTTCGAGGGCGGTCTCGATCGCGCTGCCGTCGCTCAGGATCGAAGATGTTATAAGCGGCATTCCGAACCTTGTGGCGAACGTAAAGAAGTCAGGGCTGACCTTCGCCGTCGAATCGGGCAGCGTTCGCCTTCGAAATCACATCAATAAGAACATCGATGTTACCAGGTTGTACGCGGCCGCTGAGGAGGCCTACCGGATGGGATGGAAGCGGGTAAAACTCTATTTTATGATCGGGCTGCCGTCAGAGACGGACGAGGACGTCATCGAAATACTTGATGTTATCCAAAAAGTGTCGGCTGTCAGGAAGAAGGTTGACGGCCATCCGGCCCCGGTGACCGCGAGCATCTCCTCTTTTATCCCGAAGCCGCATACGCCGTTCCACCGGGAAGCGATGGCGAAGCCGGATGAATTAAAAAGAAAAAAGATCCTCCTGTTATCCGAAGCGAGAAAGCGGAGGATAAAAGCCAAGATGGATTTTCACGACCTCGATAAGAGTTTTCTTGAGGCCGTCTTTTCGCGCGGCGATCGGCGGCTCGCGGATGTGATCCAGGACGCGTGGCGGAAGGGCGCCCGGTTCGACAGCTGGGACGAGTTCTTTGATAAAGACAGGTGGATGAGATCGTTCGAGGCGTACGCGATCGATCCCGGATCCTTCGTCTTCCGCGCGAGAGGCAAGGAAGAGGTTTTTCCATGGGGCGTCATTGCGGTCAAAGCGAAGTAACATGGGTGGGTATTTAGCTCTTAGCTCATGGCTAGATGTTCCTAATAGTCAATTTTTTTACGAGATACGAGATACTAGATACGAAATACGGCTCTATTATCGGTATTAGAGCCATATTTGACTTTTATAATCCCGTAATGTATACTTAAAAAAGACTAATCCGAGGAGACGAACAATGAGCGCGCAAACAAGAAGAATGCCGGTTAGCTCGGGAAAGCTGCGAGCGAAGTTCATCGTCGCGTTTTGCCTGATGTCGTTGATCCCGCTGCTTATTCTCGCGTATATCATCTGCAATTACATCTTTCCGGTTCTCGACCCGCTGGCGGAAATATCCATGTACTCACCGGAGAGCCTGATGTATACGCTGTCGCTGATAATGCTGCTGGCGCTTTTGACGTCGTCGCTCGGGTTCTATATCGCGAAAGGGACGATCGATCGCGTGATACATGCCGCCCTTGAGACGAGGCTCATCGCGAGCGGAAAGTATGATAGAAAGATCTTCGGAGGCTCCGACGATGACGAAATAGGGGACATAGCGCGCTCGGTAAACAAGATGGCGTCCCTGATACGGTCGGATCTTGAGGAGTTCAAGACGTACAGCCAGAGAACACAGGAGATCAATGTGGCGATCCGTAAGAATCTTCTCGCGCTGTCGGGGCTCCTGCAGGTGGCGGATGTTATCTCGAGCAGTTCCATGGGATCAAGCGATGTGATGGACATGATCCTCGAGCGGGTTTGTCAGCTCGTCGATTCGAGCTACGCCGCGCTCTATTTTAAAGAAGCCGCCGGAGATCTGTATCGGCCGGTGCAGACCTTCGGGGTCGAAGGTGAACGCGTAAAGGATATGCCGATCCGCATGAATGAAGGGCTGTTCGGAAGGTCGCTCTTCTCGAGATCTATCATTGTCATCGATTCGGTTGAGCGGCCAAAGGAGGCGGATGAGCTCCAGCGGTCTTACGGCATCATGAATGTCGTTTCCGTACCTATCTATTCACGAAAGCGCCCGGTCGGGGTACTCCTGGTCGGTACACGGACGAAGGAATTCGAATATCAAAAAGATGAGGTCGAGTTTTACAAGGTGTTCGCGAAGCAGATCGCGATCGTGATCGAGAACGATCTTTTGCTGAAGAGGGTCAGGGAGCTCGCGCTTCTTGACGACCTGACCGGCCTCTATACCGAAAACTATATCAAAGGCGTCCTTGATGATGAGATCAAACGGTCGATGTTCTTCCAGCGGCCGTGTTCGCTCGACATGTTCATGGTAGATGATTTTAAGCGGTTCAGGGAAAAGTTCGGCGATCTGCGCGCCGAAGAGGTCCTGAAGAAGATCGCCGGCATGGTGAAGAAGAAAGCGGGCCCTGTCGGAAAGGCGGCGCGGATCGGCGGCGAGGGGTTCGCCCTGCTGCTGCCCGAGAAGAATAAGCGCGAGGCGACGAGGATCGCCGATGAGCTCAGGAGAGAGGTTGAGGAAGCCGGTTTCTCAAATGACGCGAGCGTGAAGCTGACGATAAGCGGCGGGATCGGCGAGAACCCGCTCGACGGAGCGACCGCGGATGAGATCTACGGAAAGGCCGCCGACGCGCTCGAAAAAGCGATGGCCGGCGGAAAAAACCGCATCGTAGCATAACCCGCGGCTATTAAAAACGGAGTGAAACATGCGGCATACGATGAGAGATCTGCTGAAGGTGCTTTCGGACCGAGGCGCGTCCGATCTTCATCTGAGCGCGAACGCGCGGATCGTGATCAGGGTCGACGAGAATCTTGTTCCGTATGGTGAAGATCCTCTGACGGCGGAAGAGGCGAAGCGGTTGACGTATGAGCTGTTGTCGAAGGACCAGGCGGCAAAGTTTGAGCGGGATTACGAGCTGGATATGGCGTATGAGCTTGCCGATGTCGCCCGCTATAGGGTGAACGCCTTCATTGAGCGGGGGCATGTGAGCTGCTCGGTCCGGGTGATCCCGTTCAGGATCATGGATTTCCGGGAATGCGGTTTGCCGGTCGATGTCGTAACGAGTTTGTGCAGGGTCCCGAAAGGGCTCGTGCTCATTACCGGCGCGACGGGAAGCGGCAAGTCAACGTCGCTCGCCTCGATGGTCGATTACATCAACGAACAGAGAGCGTGCCACATAATCACGATCGAAGACCCTATTGAGTTCGTTCACAAGAACAAAAAAGCGCTCATCCATCAGCGCGAAGTCTACAGCGACACCCATTCGTTCGGCGACGCCCTGAAGCATATCCTCAGGCAGGACCCCGACGTGATCCTGATCGGCGAGATGCGGGACCTGGAAACGATCGAATCCGCTCTTATTATCGCGGAAACAGGCCACCTCGTTTTCGCGACGCTCCATACATCGGACTGCTCACAGACGATCAACAGGGTCATCGACGTCTTTCCCGCGTACCAGCAGCGGCAGATACGGACCCAGCTTTCGTTCGTTCTGTCAGGGATACTCTCCCAGCAGTTGATCCCGAAAGCGTCGGGTTCGGGCAGGGTGCTCGCGACGGAGATAATGATCGCGAACGCCGCGATACGGAGCCTGATCCGGGAAATGAAGGTCCATCAGATCTATTCCACCATCCAGACGTCGCAGCGTGAGGGAATGAAGACGATGAACCAGGCTCTTTTCGAGCTGTATCAGAAGAAGGCCATCTCGTACGACGACGCGGTGCTGAGGACGACCGATCTGGAAGGACTGAAAAGGTTATTCGTTAAATCATGACGGCGATCAGAAGAATAGTCTCAAAGAACCTCGGCATGCTGCTTCTGGACAGAAAGGTCATTACACAGGAGCAGCTGGATAAATCTCTCAATATCCAGAAGGAGCAGGGCGGACTGATCGGACAGATCCTGGTCATGCTCGGCTTCGCGAAGGAGGAGGATATCGCGCAGGCGCTGACCGTCCAATACGGCTTTCCGTTCTTACCGCTCAGGAATTACGAAGTAAGCCTCGAAGTGTTGAAGCTCATACCGAACAATGTCGCGGTCCAGTATAATCTTATCGGGATCGATAAGATCGGTACTATGCTGACGATAGCGATGTCAAATCCTTTAAATGTCCAGGCCATCGAGGATGTCGAGACGTTAACACAGTGCCAGGTCCAGGTGTTCGTCAGCACGATGTCCGATATCACCGAGGCGATCCAGAAGTTCTACCACAACACGCGAAAATAATGCTTCAGCTAAAAGAGCGGATCATAAAGGCCCTGAAGGACGAGAAGAATCTGAGCGACGAGGATATCGAAAGGGCCATCGAGGCGCAGCGCAGCGATGGCGGCACGCTCAGCGAACAGCTCGTAAAGCTCGGCCTGGCGACAAAAGAAGATATCGTGCTGATACTCAGCACCGTTCTGACGATCCCTCCGATAAAACTCTCCCGGTATACGGTCGACGAATCCATCCTGAAGATAATCCCGAAGAAGATCGCGGTCAACTACGGCGTTATCCCGCTCTCGAAGATGGGGAAGAACCTTGTCGTCGCGACGGCCGATCCGCTGAATATCCTCGCGCTCGATGACGTAAAGATGTTGACCGGCTATGAAATAACCCCGGTCATAACGTCGGAGCAGGATATCAAGGACGCGATCAATAAATACTACGGCGAGAACGTCAACCTTGAGATCGAGAAGATCGTTGAGGGCATGGACGAATCGGAAGCCCGGCTGATCGAAGAGGCGGAGGAGGCCGCCGCCGTGTCGACGTCGGATCTTTTGAAGATGACGCAGGACGCGCCGGTCGTCAAGCTGACCAATCATATTCTCCATGAAGGGGTGAATCTCGGTTCGAGCGATATCCTTATTGAGCCGATGAGGGATGTGACGAGGCTGCGTTACCGGGTTGACGGTATTTTGAGGATCGGGATCACGCCGCCGCGGTTCCTCCACAACGCGATCGTGACGCGCCTGAAGGTCATGTCCGACCTCAACATAGCTGAGCGGCGGCTGCCGCAGGACGGCCGGTTCAAAATGCGCGTGCAGAACAGAGAGGTTGAATTCAGGATCTCGGTACTGCCGGCCAGCGAAGGCGAGAAGGTGGTTTTGCGGGTCCTCGATAAGGCGCAGGCGACGCTGGATATCGAGAGGCTGGGGTTCGACGACGAATCCCTCAGGCGCGTACGGAACGCTGCCGCGAAGCCGCACGGGATGATACTGGTATGCGGCCCGACCGGAGCGGGCAAGACGACGACGCTCTATTCGATACTGAAGCTGGTCGATTCGCCGACAAAGAATATCGTTACCGTTGAGGACCCGGTCGAATATGATATCCCCGGCATGAATCAGGTCACCGTGCGGGCTAACATAGGTTTGACGTTCGCGTCAGCGCTCCGATCGATCCTCCGGCAGGACCCGGACGTTGTCATGATCGGCGAGATCAGGGAGCTTGAGACCGCCGATATAGCGGTTAAGGCGGCCTTGACGGGACATCTCGTACTGAGCACGATCCACACAACGACGGCCAGCGGGTCTATTGTGCGCCTTTTGAACATGGGCATCGAACCGTTTCTCATCACGTCGTCCGTTGTGCTTGTGGCAGCCCAGCGGCTGGTAAGAAAAGTATGCGAGAATTGCAAAAAACCGTATAAGCTTACCAAAGAGATCTGCGATACTATGAGGATAGCCTGCACAAAGGAACCGCCCGTCGCTTATAAGGGCGAGGGGTGTTCGGTCTGCCGCAAAACGGGATACAAGGGGAGGGTGGGCATCCTTGAAGCCCTTCCGCTGTCCCAGGCGATACGGAATGTTATCCTGGAAGGGGCTCAGGAACATGTGATCAGGAGCATCGCGCAGAAAGAAGGGATGGCCGGTTTGCGCGAGAACGGAATACAGAAGATCCTCGAAGGGCTGACGACGATCGATGAAGTGCTGCGGGTCACCGCCGGCGAGCAGGATCTGGACGCGGAATGAATAAGAAGCCATGACAAAATCGATCAAGGAACGGTTTATCGAGAGCCTGAGAAGCTCGAAGCTCGTAAGCGAGGAGAAGCTCGCGAAGGCGCTCGAGAGCCACAGAAAAGAGGGCGTAAATCTCGGTCAGATCCTTGTCAAGGAGGGCGTTCTTACGCAGAAGGAGCTCATGATCTTCCTGAGCCAGGAGTTCAGTATCCCGCCGATCGACCTGGCAAAGTATAAACCCGACCCCGCCATAGCGAAGCTTCTTCCTGAAAAAATATCGAAGCGCTATTCGCTGATCGCGATCTCGAAGCTCGGCGACACCATAACGGTGGCGATCGCCGATCCGCTGAACATATTCGCCCTGGACGATATAAAGCTGCTGACAAGCTGTAACATAGAATCCGTTATCGCGACCGAAGACAGCATCAGCGCCGCTATCGCGAAGAGTTACGGTGAGAAGAAGTTCGACGCCGACGCGATGTTCGAAGGGGCCGAGCGGGAAGATATCGAGGTGATCGGGGACGAGAGCGTCGACGAGGAGAACGTGACGGCCGAGAGCCGGAAGGCGCCGATCGTGAAGGTCGTCAACCTGATCATTGAGGAAGCGCTGAGAAAACGGGCAAGCGATATCCACATAGAACCGTTCGAAAAAGAGATGAAGGTACGGTACCGCGTAGACGGGGATCTGCAGACAGCGCTGGCGCTCCCGAAGAAGAACCAGAACGCGATCCTGGCGAGGATCAAGATCATGTCGCGGCTCGATATTACGGAGACACGGATGCCGCAGGACGGGCGGTTCAAGATGCAGTTTGAGGGGCGGAGTATCGATTTCAGGGTGTCGGTCCTTCCGGTCAATCACGGGGGGAAGATCGTTCTTCGCGTGCTTGACAAGTCGAGCCTGAAGACCGGCATAGACGGGCTCGGATTTTCTCAGTATTCGCTCAATGTTTTCAAGACGGCGCTGGCGAGGCCGTACGGGATGACCCTGATCACCGGGCCGACCGGGAGCGGGAAATCGACCACGCTCTACTCGATCATCAGCCAGATCAATAAGCCGGAGATCAACATCATAACCCTTGAGGATCCCGTCGAGTATAATCTGGACGGGATCACGCAGATCCAGGCGCGCGCGGAGATCGGCCTGACCTTCGCCAGCGGCCTTAAGTCGATCCTGAGGCAAAGCCCCGACGTGATCATGGTCGGCGAGATACGGGATTTCGAAACGGCCGATATCGCGATCAAGGCGTCGCTGACCGGGCACATGCTCTTCAGCACGCTCCATACCAATGACGCGCCCGGAGCGATCACGCGTCTGATCGATATGGGGGTGGAGCCGTTTTTAATATCATCGAGCCTGGTGATGGTGGGCGCGCAGCGGCTGGTGCGGAAGACCTGCGCGCACTGCAAGGTCGAAGACGAAGTGCCCGACGATGTTCGGAAGCGGCTTGCGCTGAAGGAAGGAACGAAGAAGGCGAAGTTTTACAAAGGGAAGGGCTGCGAGAACTGCAACGGAACGGGTTATTACGGCAGGAAGGCGATCCTGGAAGCGCTGCTGATCGACGATAAGATGCGCGATATGATCGTTAAGAGGGTGTCGCTTGATGATCTAAGGGCGTACGCGATACGCCAGGGGATGCTGACGCTCAGAGATTGCGCGGTCGAAGGACTCATTGAGGGAACGGTATCGCTTGAAGAGGTTCTGCGCGTGACGGTGGAGGGGTAGCGCATGCCAAAGTTCAAATATTCGGTAAAAGATCCCGACGGGAAGTCGTTGAGCGGCATTGTCGAGGCGGGGAATACGGGCGAGGTCGTCGACGGCCTTCGGAAGAAGGGGTTTTTGATACTCTCCGTAAAAGAAGAAGCCGCGGGCGGCTTCTTCGGTATGAAAGGAGGGTCCTTTTTCGCGAAAAAGGTGAAGATGGACGATCTGGTCATTTTCGCCCGGCAGCTTGCCACGATGGTCGACGCCGGGATACCGCTGGTGAGCGGGCTCGATATCCTGGGCCAGCAGGAGGAGAAGCCGGTATTCAGGTCGGTGCTTCTGAGTGTGCGCGACTCTGTCGAGACCGGCTCGAGCCTTTCGGAGGCGATGGCGAAGCACAAGAACGTATTTTCCGAACTATTTATCAACATGGTGCGCGCCGGCGAGTCGAGCGGTATGCTCGATGACATACTGGACCGGCTGGCGATGTATCTTGAGAAAAGCTCCGCGCTTCAGAAGAAAGCGCAATCGGCGATGACCTATCCGGCCATCGTAAGCGCGATGGCGCTGGCTATCACGCTCGCGCTTCTGATATTTGTCATACCGATCTTCAAGGAGATCTATTCGGGATTCGGCGCGAAGCTGCCCGCGCCGACGCAGGTCCTGCTCTCGATCAGCGAGTTCCTGACGAACTACTTCTTCTTCGCTGTCGCGCTCGCTGTTATTGCCGTGATCTCGTTCAAAAAGTACGCCGCGACCGAGAAGGGGAGGGCGCGCCTCGACGGGCTTATACTGAATCTGCCGATCTTCGGGATCCTCTTCAAGAAGATCGCCGTCAGCAAGTTCACCCGGACGCTTTCGACGCTTATTAAAAGCGGCGTATCGATCCTCGCTTCGCTCGATATCGTCGGAAAGACGGCCGGCAACAAAGCCATTGAGAACGCGCTGGCTGAGGTAAGAAACCACGTACGCGACGGCGAGGGGTTGGCCGAGCCGCTTTCACGGTGTAAGATATTTCCGTCGATGGTCGTCAGGATGATCGCGGTCGGTGAACAATCGGGTGAGCTTGAGAAGATGCTTTCGAAGATCGCCGATTTTTACGAATCGCAGGTCGATACCGCGGTGAGCGGCCTTACCAGCATGATCGAACCTTTGGTCATCGCGGTCCTGGGGATCGTGGTCGGTACGATCGTTATCTGCATGTTCCTTCCGGTATTCCAGATATCGTCGATCGTGGGAGCGTAATAGGATCAGAGTTCAAAGTTTAACACGGTTTACGGTGTACGGTTAATGGTGTACGGTGATTTTTCCTGTAATCTACTTATTTTGAGCTACGGCAAGAGCGGTCTTACAGGCGAGTCGATCCGTTCTTTTTGCGAACCGTAAACCTTAAACCGTTAACCGTAAACCGTCTTTGCGCTATTCTCTTCG
>JBDRSA010000068.1:0-19845 GCA_043825275.1 Candidatus Omnitrophota bacterium | reverse complement strand
AGTTGCCAGTTACCAGTTACCAGTTACCAGTTACCAGTGATAATCGCCCGTTGGACATCCAGAAAGTTCTTTTTTGTTTTCTTTTTCTGGAAACTGGTCTCTGGCAACTGGCAACTTAAAACCCTGTTATATCACATTCTTTCGAATAGAGATATCGCGGTACGAGGTCATGCACCGGAGTAAAGTCCTTTTTCCTGAATTTCTCAAGACCAAGCGTTCCGACATGCACCGCTCTCGGATACCAGTCGGTGTCCCCGCAAAATCCCGCCAAAGGCACATTGCGCGCGATATCATCCCTATATGCGGCGGCCCCGTTCCCAAGAAAGAGAACCCTCCCTTTCATTATACCGAACAAATGATCAAGGGGAAGCAATAAATCATCGCTGACGCGTTCGAGCGTTGATCCGCGCACACGAAAAAGAGCGGCGTATACTTTCGTTTTTCTTGCGTCGGTCATAGGACAGACGTACTCATAGCTCTCGGCTCCGTCAGCGCGCAGCGTCGTTTCGATACCGCGCGCGATCGCGTCCATCGCGGATACCGTGACGATCTTCTTTCCCGAACAGAATGCCAGCGCCTGTACGGTCGTAACGCCGATCCTGAGTCCGGTGAACGATCCCGGACCGACGCTGACCGCAAACCCGTCAAGCTGATCCAGGCGGGTCGCGGACCGCCGCAAAAGCGTCTCGATAACGGAGACGAGCAACCGCGAGTGGTTTCTGCCGATGCGCCGGTGGAATCTCCGAAGACAGCGCGCGTTCTCCATCACCGCGACGCTGAGGCAGTCGGTCGATGTATCTATGGCGAGGAGGCGGATATTCTTCTCTTTTGATGTTGACATGTGTTGTCCTTCAAACATCAATTTCCAGCAGTATCATAAACTCTTCGTCATTGCGAGCCCTGAACCAGAACGAGTTCGATTCAGGGTAAACTCCGCGAAGCAATCTCGCTTTTTAGTAATTCTGTCAGGGATTGCTTCGGCATCCCGCTTCGCGGGATTTCTCGCAATGACGGATTTGGTTAAAACTCTCCGCAATGACGCAGGCGGAACAGTCATCATTTCTTCATTCTACGAAGAAGCTTCTTGTACCTGCTGCCGAGCGCCGTCACGATTATCTTTCTTGTCGTCTCCCCCCGGTGCGATAATTCAATGCGAATATGTTCTTCCGGCAGACTTTCGCTGATCTTGCCGGCCCACTCGACGACCGTTACGCCGTCGCCGTAGAAATAGTCATCGTACGGAACTGTCTCGATCGAACGCGGGCCTTCCAGGCGATACACATCCATATGGTAGAGCGGGATCGCGCCCTTATGCTCCTTGATAATGACGAACGTCGGGCTATTTACGTACTCTGGGCTTGCGACTTTCAGTCCGCGCGCGATCCCTTTCGTAAAAACAGTCTTCCCGCTTCCGAGCTCGCCAATAAGGGCGACCGTGTCACCCGGAGAAAGGAGCTTTCCGAACGATTCGGCAAATCGCATCGTCTCTTCGACGCTCCTTGATATCATAGTACGCTCGCTCTCCTCGACGTATGCGCCGCGGCAAACTTCCCGCCTTGCCGACGAAACAAGCCCGTCTTGCTGGCGAGGCAGGCGCGGAGTCGATCAAAAGTGCGTATACCCGCGGGGCAGCACTTTCCTGCTTTTTCCGTCGGGATCGACCATGCGAAACCCCGCGTTCCGGCTCGTGATCTCGCCGATAATACTGAATGGTACCGTGATCGGCGACTTCGGATATTTTTTAAAGAGTTGATCCGCCTCTTTCGGACGCATCGTAAAAAGAAGCTCGAAATCCTCGCCGTTCTCCACGGCTTTTTTGAACGTAGCGGACGTTCCGGATACCGGGATACGGCTTGCGTAGATCTTCGCGCCCACGCCGCTCGCGCTCAAGATCCGGCTCAGATCGAGAAGAAGCCCATCTGATATATCCATCATTGATGTAATATGAAAATTCTCGACAAGCCATCGTGATTCGCTCACGCGCGGGATGAAGGTCAAATGCTTATCCGATGGGCCGCCGAGCGATCCCGACACCAGAACGATATCACCGGGCCGCGCGCCGTTCCTGGTGACATAACGCCCTTTCTCCGTCTCGCCAATGATCGAAACATCGACAATCATCGTTTTTGAGGCGCTTGTGTCGCCGCCGACTATCGCGACATGATATTTTTTCGCGATCGATCGCATGCCTCGATAAAGATCACGGATGAACTCCGTAGAGCGTTCCGGATCGATCCCCAGCGATACGAGCGCGTATTTCGGGACGCCCCCCATCGCGGCTATGTCGCTGATATTGACGGCCAATGCTTTTCTGCCGACCTGGTAAGGCGATGCCTGTTGCAGCGTGAAATGGATATTCTCGATGAGCATATCGCTGGCGAAGAGGAGAAGTTTCCCCGCGGTCCACCTTATAACAGCGGCGTCATCTCCGATCCCCCGCAGGACTCCCCTGCTCGAACCGCCCGATCGAGCGATCCGCCGTATGTACGCGTCTTCTCCCAGGTTCCGCAGCTTCATTTTTTCATCACGCGCAGTGATTTCCGGTACGGTTTCACGAAGATCCCCCGCTCCGTTACGATCGCGGAAACCAATGAGTTCGGCGTAACGTCAAACGCCGGGTTATAGACCTTGACGCGGCGGTGAGCGATCTGTTTACCGCGGATCGTTCGGACCTCGTCGGCATCCCGTTCCTCGATCGGTATCTCCCGGCCGTCCCGAATGTTCATGTCGAACGTCGACGACGGAGCGACAACGTAAAACGGTATTCCGTGCGCCTTTGCCAGGGCGGCCAGGCTGTATGTCCCGATCTTATTCGCGACATCGCCGTTCGACGCGATGCGGTCAGCCCCGACGAATATCTTGTCGATGGCTCCCTTTGCCATCAGGCTCGCGGCCATATTGTCGCAGATGAGCGTCGAATCGATCTTCCTCCGCATCAGCTCCCATGCGGTCAATCGCGCCCCCTGGAGCAGCGGCCTCGTCTCGTCGACATACACATGGATCCTCTTTCCCTGCTCCGATGCCCTAAAGAGCGCGCCGAGCGCGGTGCCGTAATCCGCTGTCGCGAGCCCTCCTGCGTTACAATGCGTCAGAATAGAATCGTGCTTTCGAATGAGGCGCGCGCCGAACGCCGCCATTTCTCTGCATATTTTTTTATCTTCGTCCAGTATCGCGAGAGCCTCTTTGAGCAGCAGCTGCTTGATCCGGCGCACGCCAGTCCCCTTGTTTTGAAGGGCGACATTCTCCATTCTGTCGAGCGCCCAAAAAAGATTTACCGCGGTCGGCCGCGATGACGCGAGATAGCGCTTCACATCGCGCAGTTTCCTCATAAAAGTATCGTGATCTGAAGTCTTTACATTCCGTATACCGAGCGCGATCCCAAGCGCGCCGGCTATTCCGATAGCGGGCGCGCCGCGCACACGCAGCTTTTTTATCGCTTCCCAAAGCACCCTGACATCGCGGCATCGTTTATACCGGAACCGGTTCGGCAACAACGTCTGGTCGATGAGCTCAACTGCCCCATTCTTCCAACGTATTGTTTCTATGTTCATAGTACTCCCCGTTCTTGACTGATATTACTCTCTGTCATTGCGAGCCCTGAAGGGGCGAAGCCTGCCTGCCGGCAGGCAGGCAATCTCCCGAGTACTTCGACTGCGCTCAGCATAAACTCCGCGAGGGTCTCTTTTATAATTCTGACTGAGATTGCTTTGTCGTCCGCCTTAGGCGGACTCCTCGCAATGACGATACTGTTTCTATCGCTTACTCTAAACAGCAAGACCTCATTCAAAACAACATCTTCGCGAATATGTTCTTCTTTAAATCAATCGCGTTATACCGACAGACCTCTCTGCAGCAAAAACACTTTATACATAACGAACGATCGATCACATACTGTTTATTCTTTACCGAGATCGCTTTTGCGGGGCAGCTTTTTTCGCACATACCGCATTTTTTGCACAGCTGCTGCCCGATATCCGGGTAGAATTTCACCAGCGACACCAGGATCTTTGAAAGCGCTCTCGGCGCCCGCTTCAAGAGCTGGACGGTAGGAAGCTTAAAATTTTTTCCTGAAAACTCTTTTAGCCCGTCGCCAACGACCTTTATCTTATTGATATCAGCCTCACCCAGCCCTCGCTCGAACGCCGCTTTCGTGGACGGAACATCAAGCGGCTTAAGCCCTACCATCGAAGAGATCACCGCGTCAAGAGCGACGGCGTCGGCGCTCGAGGCGATACAACCCATCTTTTTCAAAGGGCCGGCAGCGGGGCCGCCCCCTTCCATCGCCACGATCCCGTCGAGGATCGTCAGGGCCGGCTTCGCTATCTCAAAAATATCAACCACTATATTCGCGAAGTCTTCCGGCTTCGGAGCGCCGAGATGCAGATGAACCTTGTGCGGCCCCGTGACCGCTCCGTAAAGGTTTTTTACACCGAGCGTAAGAGTCATCAGGTCATGCGTCTTAAATTTTGGGACCGAAATGATCAGATCCGATTCAAGGATGAGCTTGCTGATGGGGTATCCTTTGACGCTCACGCTTTCCGTCAAACGAGCACAATCGACGCGCTCTTCTTTGGCAAGCGCTTTCATTCCCGATACCTCGAAGACTTTATCAATATACTCATTGTCGATAAAACCGCCGGGAGAGTCCCCGATCATGGCCTTCGCGCCAGCTTCCTTCACGAGTTTCACGACAGCCCGTACCACCGATGGGTGCGTATCGACCCCCTCTTCGGGCTTCCTCGCTGAAAGAAGATTCGGCTTTATGAAAACCTTCTGGCCGCTCTTGACAAAACGGTCCATGCCGCCGAGAAGGTCGATCGATCTCCGAACGGCCCGCAATACCTTTTCCGGATCATATTCCGTACATTGAACGACCGCTACGTTCACCATATCCCGCCCTTTTGGTATTAACTACCTGAGCCCTCGGGGAGTTTTTCTGCTCAGAGGGCTCATATAGATCCGATCTGTCTGGCTACAAAAACAAGATAGAGCATCGTAAGATTGTGGCACACATGTACCGTGATCGGCGCTACGAGCGTGCCGGTCTTTTCGTATAGATACGCGAGGATCATTCCGAGCGCCAGGATCGGGAAGAAACCAACTATGTTCGCGTGGAGAAGAGCGAAAAGGACCGACGTAATGAACATCGCGCGAACGATCCCGATCTTTTTTTTAACGGCGCCGTACAAGAACGCTCTGAAGAAAAGCTCCTCTATGAACGGACCGACGACAGCGGCAAAGAGACTCGAATAGATCAGAAAATTCGTGTTTGTTTCCTTCAAAAAAAGGCTGACGACCGGCTGCCGCGGCGGATCGAACTGAGCCATCCTTAAGATCGTATATACAACGATGATCACCGATATAAAAATGGGGATCGACGCGACGTATCCGAGAATACCGTAGAATACGTTCCGCGAAAAACTCTTCATCGATACCCCGAGCGCCGACCACGGCTCTTTGTATCTGACGACGGTGAACTGTATAATAAAAATGACCGCGCAGATATCCAGCACGCTCGAATTGATCATCATCTTCGCGTGGCTGTTCTTTAACACCGGAAATACCTCTGACAAGGCGGACTCGATAAAGACCAGGACGTAGCCGAAAAACATGAAGAGAACGGCGACCCTGACGACATCGATCATCGACCAGGCAACGGCTGGTTTCCAAGGCCCGGACTCTAAAAATACTCTCCCGCCGGGCCGCGTCATTATAAAATAAATATCGACAATAAAACCGACGGAAAACGCCAGGAGTATAAAGATGCCCGTACTGTTTACCAGGAGCATGGGCCCCGCGCGCTTCTTCATCGCCTGCCGTAATCTCCCGGCCGTCATGTTTTCATCCGAAACGTGTTCGCCTGTCTTTTCGCTTAGCGCCTGCGCTCGCGCGCCGGTTTTTTCACCGATAGGCGCTTCGGCGCGTTTCGCGAACATCGCCATGATATTACAGGCGAGAATAAAGATAACACAAAGCACATAGACGCGCTCTTTTGCGAAAAATTCCACTGTCGTCATTTGCACTCCGGTACCCTCTATTTTCGATAAGCGCCCAAGCTTGGCCGCCTTCGGGGGCTGCTGGGGGACGTTCCCTAAGGGGACACCCCTATAAGGGATGTCCCCTTAGGGAACGTCCCCGTACTCACCCGACGGCTCCCAACTTCCTGACTCTGAACGACGCACCCATCTTTGAGGCGAATTCTCTGCATTTTTCTATATCTACGCCTGTCATATCGATGCAGGTGATCTCGGTCTCGATACCGGCATCGACGCACTCTTCGACGAACCGCACAACCGCCTGATACGCGTCATTACCGATCGACGGCCTGCAGATCGCTTCATACGTTTTCGAAGATTCCGTATTCAAGCTTACCGATACTTTATCGACGATCCCTTTCAGCTCTCGGGCGATCGAGCGTGAATGAATGCTGTTTCCGTGTCCGTTGGTCACCAGCCTGACCTTCGTGCCGGAAAGCTTCAATCGTTTCGCGACCTCTTTTATAATATCGAGTCGCAAGGTCGGCTCTCCGAACCCGCAAAACACGGCCTCTTTATGCCTCCCCGCCTTCTCGATCTGATCCATTATTTCTGAGAGATCGGGATCTCCCGTAAGCCTGAGGTTGTGCCCCTTCACGAAGTCAGAGCTGCTTCGCGCGCAAAAAACACAATCGCAGGTGCATCGATTCGTGATATTCAAATAGAGGGCGCCCCGGATCGGATAGACGATCTTTTGCGTCTCCTTAATGCCCAGCCGAAAAAGACTGTTCGCGTTATGCGTCGTGATCCTGGCAATATCGTTGCCGGATAATCCATACAGGCCGGCAAGCGTTTCAGCGAGAAATACCAGGTTGGCGGGTTCGTTCCTTGTGCCGCGCTTCCCTTCGGGTGACATGAACGGCGCATCCGTCTCAAGAAGTACCCGTTCAATAGGCGCCCTGCGGATCACCTCGCGCAAGCCGCCGGCTTTCTTGAACGTGGCATTGCATGTAAACGACACATACAATCCAAGCCCGAGACATCTCTCGAGCTCCTCGGCATTGCCTGAAAAACAGTGCATCACACCCCGGAGGCGGCCGCCGGTTTCCTTCTCGAGGATCGCGACCGTCTCTTTCATCGCGTCGCGGGAATGGATGATGAGGGGCTTATCGAGTTCTTTCGACAGACGCGCAAAACCGGCGAGGCATTCGGCCTGTTTATCCTTCGGAGAGAGGTTCCGGTAATAGTCGAGCCCGACTTCGCCGATCGCGATCACTTTCGGGGTATTCTTCGCGAGGCTCCGGAGCGCTTCCAGCGCGTCCTCTCCATACGAAGACGCGTCGTGCGGATGAATACCTACGGATGCGTACACGTTCTCGTACTGATCGGAGAGCCTGACCGAGGCTATCGAATTCTCAACAGTGCTTCCGACATTAATAAGGGCTCCGACGCCGGCATCCTTCGCTCTCCTGATGACCTCCGGGCGGTCCTTGTCGAAATCCTTAAAATCCAAATGGCAATGAGTATCTATGATCATCGGAAACGTCTTTGGGACATTGCGGTGATATAATCGGTGTTCGAGGACAAAACGTTGCGTGAAACATCAAACTTCGATCCTCGGGAAAAGCGGCTTGGCCTTTTTGACCGTAGTCCCCGCGGGAATAACGTTGAAACTGATGCCGTCTCTTTCCGCGTTTGAGAGAACAAGATCGGCGACGTCGGTCTCCATGCCGAGCTGCTTCCAGATATTTCGGGACGTTTCAGGCATGAACGGATAGAGAGACACCGTAATGATACCGATCGACTGCGCCAAATTATAGATGACCGCGCCGAGCTTCCCCTTGTCGGGATCCTTCGCCAGTTTCCAGGGCGCGCTCTCCTCGATATATTTATTTGCCCTGCCTACGAGGTCCCAGATCGCCTTCAGTGACATCGAAAAGTCCAGCTCCCGAAACCCCTCATGTACCCGAGCCGGCATCTGTTTGGCATTCTGTCTCAGAGGATCATTCCCCAGCGGATCATTCGGGTCCGGGACAGCGCCGCCAAAATACTTTTCTACCATCGTCAGCGTCCTATTCAAAAGGTTCCCGATATCATTGGCGAGATCGGAATTGTATTTCTTCACGAAGAGCTCTTCGGAAAATACGCCGTCGGCGCCGAACCGTACCGCGCTCAGCAGATAGTACCTGAACGGCTCAACGCCGTATTTCGCGATCATCGCCAGAGGGTCGATTATGTTCCCTTTCGACTTCGACATTTTCTCCCCTTCGATGACCCACCAGCCGTGCGCAAATACGGTTTTCGGCAGCTCCAAGTCGATAGCCATCAGCATTATCGGCCAATAGATAGCGTGATGCCGAAGAATATCCTTCCCGATCATTTGATAATCGGCCGGCCAGAGCCGATGAAACCGCTTTCTGTCATCATTAAAACCGATCCCTGAGATATAATTAATAAGCGCGTCAAACCATACATAGGTCACAAAATCACGGTCAAAGGGTATTTCGATGCCCCAGCGCAGCCGGGACTTCGGCCGCGATATGCAGAGATCCTGCAGCTCGTTATTCTCCAGAAAGCTCAAGACCTCATTTCTCCGTATCGCGGGCATCACGAAGCGGGGGTTCTCTTGTATGTGGTCAATCAGCGCGCGCTGGTACTCCGAAAGCTTGAAAAAATAGTTCTCTTCATCGAGTTTTTCGAGCTTTCTTTCGCAATCCGGGCATATTCCGTCCTTCGACTGCGTCGTTGTCCAGAACATCTCGCACGGCGTACAGAACCAGCCGCTATACGATTTCTTACAAAACTTTCCTTTCTCGCGCAGAATAGAAAGAACCCGCTGGACAGCGGCGACATGTTCATTGTCAGTAGTCCTTATAAAATGATCGTACTTGATGCCGAGTTTTTCCCAGAGATCCTTAAAATGCGGCACGATGCTGTCCACAAATTTTTTCTCATCGCCCGGTTTCAGGCCGGCGTCGAGCGCCGCTTTTTCTATCTTCTCACCGTGTTCATCGGTCCCTGTCATCAAGAAAACATCCCGCCCGGACTGCTTTTCATAGCGGGCGATCGTATCGCACGCTATCTGCGTATAGGAATGGCCGATATGCGGCTTCGCGTTCACATAGTAAAGCGGTGTCGTAATGTAGAGTTGTTTTCGTTCGTTCATCTTACTTCTTTCTCTATCTGGGTCCCGTTCTCAAGCTCAACGATAAATGACTGTTTCAGAAGGTTCACGGAAATCACCTTTCCCGGCCCTTTTTCCGTCTTCATCTTCTCACCTTCTTTCGGCATCCCCTTGACAAGATCTTTGTAGCTTTTGTACTCGTATCCGAGGCAGCACATAAGCCTCCCGCAGAGGCCCGATATCTTTGTCGGATTCAACGGCAGCGCCTGCTCTTTCGCCATCCGTATCGTGACCGGAGCGAAATCCTTCAAGAAACTCGCGCAACAGAGCGCTCTCCCGCACGGACCGAACCCTCCTAAAAGACGCGCCTCATCACGGACGCCTATCTGCTTCAATTCGATCCTTATTTTGAATATGTTCGCGAGGTCCTTTACCAGATTTCTGAAGTCGACCCGGTCTTCCGCGGTAAAATAAAAGACTATTTTCGAGCGGTCGAACGAGAATTCCGCATCGATAAGCTTCATCGGCAGTTTATGCTCGTGGATCTTCTTGGTACAGGTAGACATCATCTCTTTCGCTTTCTTCTTATTCTTATCTACCTGTTCCAGATCCCAGGGGTTCGCTTTTCTCAGCACCCGGCGCAGCGGCTCTTCAACGTCGGAATCGAGGATAACGTCGGCTTCGGCCATTACCTGGCCGTAATCCAGGCCGCGGTCCGCCTCGACAATAACATGATCGCCCGTCTTGAATTTCATTCCATTGGTGGAGAAATACAATATCTTTCCCGCCTCTCTCAGACGGATCTCAACGACTTCAAACATAACAACACCTCATTATATCCGGACAGGCGCTGCGTACACACCTGTTGTCAACGACCGTATCTTCAACGACAATGAACTCATGACAAGTTTAGGGTTCGCTTTCTGACGAAGGAACCCTCTCGAGGCGATAACGCGCTCCATAACCCCGTGCAACCGTTCGGGATCAATGCGTGATACCAGCCGGTTAAGATCCTCTGATCGATCCCCGTTCAAAAGGTACCTCTCGTCCAGCCCCGACGCCAGTACCATACAATCCCTCAACCACCCAAGACAAATATCGAGCGCCGATTCCGCGTCTTTCGGGTCGATCTGCTCAAGGCCTGAGCCGTCCCGGCACTCGGCTTCCCCTGCCAGGATCTCTAATACTTTGTCGCGCCTTGCGAGAACCCCTTGCGAGGCGAGACGCAGCGCTTCGCCGATTCTCCCGCACGACAGGAACGCGATAGAGCGGGCTTCCTTCGGCTTCATTGAAAACGAATTCTCAAGGACTTCTTGAACGGCTGCCGTCGCGACCGGATGGAACCGCACGATCCGGCATCGCGATACAATGGTAGGCAGGAGCGTTGTGACGCCGTCGGCAAGGAGGATCAGGATCGAATCGTTCGTCGGTTCCTCAAGCGTCTTCAAGAGAGCGTTCGACGCCTGATGTGTCATCAGGGGAGCCTCGTCGATTATGAAGACCTTCTTGTTCGCCTCAAACGGCTTCAGGTTCACCGTTCGGGCGACGGATCGTATCTGGTCGATCTTAATAACCGGATTTGTTCCCACAGACGGGGAAATAACGATCACATCGGGATGATGCGACGACGCGATCCTCACGCATGAAGAGCATTTCCCGCACGCTTCAAGAGAGCTCGCGGAACCGCAGTTGATCGAGCTTGCGAGCGCGATCGCGGTCATCATCTTACCGGTTCCCGAAGGACCCGAAAAGATATAAGCGTCTGACAGCGTGTCCTGAGTGATCGATCTTTTCAAAAAATCGATCGCTGTTTCCTGTCCTTTAATCTTCTCGAATAACATATTCTTTTTTTTCTAGCGAGATGTCTCTATTGTCCTGAGATACCGCTCTACCTCTCGCCTGACATTTTGATGGACCTGGTCGATCGTGCCTTCTACCCGTACGACGCGAAAACGGGATGGATACTCCCCCGCAAGTCTCAAATAACCGCGATGTACCAACCGATGGTACGAGATCGCCTTCTTCTCCATCCGGTCTACCGTCTTGATCTTTGCCCTGGAGAGCCCTATCTTCACATCAACGTCAAGAAGGATCGTAAGGTCAGGCTTTGTTCCACCGGTGGCGATCATATTCAATTTCTGTATCATAGCGGGATCCAGCCCTCCGGCATAGCCCTGGTAGGCTACCGTAGCGTCGCCGAATCTGTCACAAAGCACGATCTTTTTCTTTTCGATCGCCGGTCGAATGATCTCTTCGGTAACTTGCGCCCTGCAGGCCTCAAAAAGGAAGAGCTCGGCCATATCATTGATCGCTAACCCTGAGTCCGGGTCGAGAAGGATCGTTCGTATCCGCTCGCCCAATCTTGTTCCTCCGGGCTCTCTCGTGTGGACGCAGGAGAACCCGCCTCTCTTCAGATGATCAAGCAGCATGAGCGACTGGAGACTCTTACCGCTTCCTTCCGGCCCTTCAAACGTAATGAAGGCGCCTTTCTTTAATCTTTTTTTCGCCATTCCGTGCCGTCTTTCGTGTCTTTCAGGATAATACCTTTTTCTTCGAGCGCCTTCCTTCTCTCGTCAGCCTCTTTGAACTTCTTTTCTTTCCGTAACTGTTCGCGTTCTTCGATCAGCTTTTTCGCTTCGGAAAATATTTTCGCAAGCTCGTCCCATCGTTCACTTTTTTCTTTTGAAGAATTTCTTATGAGCTTTTCGCGGTCAAGGCCTAAAACATCCATACATGTATATATCACAGTGATCACGTCCCCGATGGCGGACCTTCGCCCGTCTTTCTTGTCAGCCATCTTGTTGCATTCGCTGATCATAGTGAACATTATTCCGAGCGCCAGCGGCGTATTAAGATCATCGTCCATCGCGGCATCAAATTTCTTTTTCTGCTCTTGTACGTTCGACTTCATTCCTTTTGGCAGCCCCGAAGGATCAAGCGTGCCGAATTGCTTGAAGAGCCTTTTAAACAATTCCTCGAACCTTGAACGGGCGCTTCTCATCTCGAGGATCTTCTCTTCGGTATAATCGACGGGATGCCGATAATGAGCGCCGAGAAAGAGGAGTTTTAGCAAGTCCGCGTCTTCGTATTGTTTTAAAAAATCCTTTATCGTGATATAATTCCCGAGCGATTTTGCCATCTTTTCCGAGTTGATGGTCAAGAGTCCGTTGTGCATCCAGAATCTCGCGAATTTTTTTCCCGCTCCTTCAGATTGGGCAACCTCATTTTCATGATGCGGAAATATCAGATCGATACCGCCGCCATGAATATCGAATTCATCGCCCAGTTCCTCCGAGCTCATCGCGGAACATTCGATGTGCCAGCCGGGCCTGCCTCTCCCCCACGGGCTCTCCCATGACGGCTCATCCTCTTTGACGGATTTCCAAAGCGCGAAGTCAAGCGGGTCCCGCTTCTTCTCTCCCGGCATGATCCTCGCGCCGGCATCCATCTTCTCAAGCGATTGATTCGACAGTTTTCCGTACCGCCTCGCTTTTTTTATATCAAAATATACGTCGCCTCCCGATTGATACGCGGCGCCTTTTTCAATAAGAACCTGAATAAAATTCTGTATTATTTTCTTCTCGACATACGCTGTCGCCTTCGGTTCATGGTCGGGGCGCTGAATACCGAGCGCGTCCATATCCTCGTGGTACGCCGCAAGATACTTTTCGGCGACTTTTTTTACCGCGGCGTTCAGGTCCTCATCCCTATACTCTTTCCTCGCCTTATCGATGATCTTGTCATCTACGTCGGTCACGTTCCTCGCGAATTTCACAACGTACTTTGTGGCGAGATAGCGCCTGATCACATCAAAGGCATAGGCGCTGCGAGCGTGGCCGATATGCGGCTGATCATACACGGTCGGACCGCAGACGTACATCTTCACCTCCCCCTCCTTCAGGGGGATGAATTCTTCTTTTGTTCTTGTAAGAGAGTTGTATATCTTCATTGAGTAATCTTGCCAATTAACTTGCTATCTTTGAGTTTTGTATCTAGTATCTGGTATCTTGTATCGAGGAAAAGCCGTATCTAGTATCTTGTATCTGGTATCTAGTAAAAAAACTGACTATAGTCAATACACAAGATTCGAGCACTGAGATTCGGTCCGCTAGATACTAGATACAAGATACTAAATAGTTCCGTTACGTGCCGCCCTACCCTTCCTTACCCCCCTCATGCCACTCTTTAATTTCCCCTTCGATGTGATCGATCTCGTCCTGCAGCCTGTTCAATGCCTGGGTCAACGGATCGGGCAGCGACGTGTGGTCAAGATTGATCCCGGGAAATTTCCTTCCTTCCTTTTTCGCGATCCTTCCCGGGACGCCGACCACCGTTGAGTTGGCCGGCACGTCACGAATAACAACCGCGTTCGCTCCGATATTGACGTTATCTCCGACCGTAATATTACCGAGGACCTTGGCGCCGGTCCCGACAACGACATTATTGCCGATCGTCGGATGGCGCTTGCCGCGCTGTTTTCCCGTTCCGCCGAGGGTCACCCCTTGAAAAAGCGTCACATTGTCACCGACGACCGACGTCTCCCCGATCACAACGCCCATGCCGTGATCTATGAAGAACGCGCTTCCGATCTCCGCGCCCGGATGTATCTCGATGCCGGTCAAAAATCTGCCGATCTGGGAGATAAGCCTTGGTAAGAACGGAATGCCGGCTTTCCGGAGGCTGTGGGTAATACGATAGAGTATGATCGCGTGAAGCCCCGAATAGGTCAGCAGCACTTCGAAGAAATTCGTAGCGGCAGGATCCCGCTCGAACGCCGCTTTGATCTCTTTTCTGAATGACGCGGCGATCACGGCCCAGAAAGCCGCGGATGAGATGACAAACAATAGAACGATCTTTACGCATGTAAGCATTGGCTCACCTCTCCCGTAAAGAGACGACCGCGTACGAGGCGATCGCGTCGCCCGATCCGACCAAGCCGACCCCTTCGTTCGTCGTCGCTTTTATATTCACCCGCTGAACATCGATCATGAGGGCCTTCGCGACCGCTTCCCTCATCGCCGATTTAAACGGCTGAATTGACGGCTGTTCCGCAATGATCATCACGTCAACATTGCCGATCGTCAGCTCTTTATCCACGAGATACGAATATACCTTTTTGAGCAGCTCCGAACTTCTGATATCTTTGTAAGCCGGGTCGCTGTTCGGAAAATGCTCCCCGATGTCTCCCAAGCCGCTTGCGCCGAGGAGCGCGTCGGCGATCGCGTGCAGCGCGCTATCCGCGTCAGAATGACCGATCAAGCCTTTTTCGTGCGGGATCTCCACGCCGCACAGAAAGAGCTTTCGCCCCGCTTCGAGCCGGTGAATGTCGTACCCGAACCCGACTCTCATGCGGCGAGCCGCCTCAACCGAACGATCGCTTCCGCGAACGCAAGATCGTCTCTCGTCGTTATCTTAATATTCATATATGAACCGTGGATGACCCGCACTTTTTTTTCCTGTAATTCGACAAGCGTCGAATCGTCGGTGGTTTCGCGATCCGTTGTGCGGACATTTTTATAAGCTCCCAGTATCACTGACCGCCGAAATGCCTGCGGCGTCTGAGCGCGCCATATGACCGACCTGTCGAGCGTCCTGGTAACCGCGCCGCCGCGCACTTCCTTTACGGTATCGACTTCGGGAACCGCTGTCAGGCACGCTCCGAACTTTCCGGCGGCGCGGATCGACCGCTTCAGCGTATCGGCATCCACGAACGGGCGGGCCGCGTCATGCACCAGAACAACGTCGTATGACATGTCGACAAGCTCAAGACAATTTCGGACCGATCGCGACCTGTCCCGACCGCCTTCCACAACCGCGCGCACTTTTTTAAGCGACGCGTTCCGTACCGTCCGGTTAAGCCTTTTTATCGAAGATCGCTCGACCGCGATAAGAACGCTGTCGACGCAGTTCGATGCTTCCAACGTTTCCAGGCAATACAGAACAAGAGGCTTTCCGGCGAGCCGAATAAACGGTTTCGGGGTTCTATACCCGAGCCTCCTTCCGACACCCCCGGCTGCGACGATCGCTACGGTCTTCATGGTCAGATTATCTCGGGTTACCGGTGCGGCCTCTGTTTGGCGTTTTCGAGCCGCGCGAAGATCATTCTACCGGCCGAAGTTTGAAGGACGCTGGTCACGACCACCTTCACCGTCTGTCCGATCATCTGCCGCGCGTTCTCGACTACGATCATCGTTCCGTCATCCAGATACGCAACGCCCTGGTTGTGCTCTTTCCCCTCTTTTGAGATCCGAACATCCATCGCCTCACCGGGCAGCACAACGGGACGGAGCGCGTTCGTAAGCTCGTTAATATTCAGCACCGTAACCCCCTGAAGCTCGGCGATCTTATTCAGGTTATAATCGTTGGTCAGAACCTTCGCGCCGAGAACCTTCCCGAGCTTTACCAGTTTCGCGTCAACATCCTTTATCTCGGGGAAATCCTCATCATGGATACGGACGATAACATTTTCGTCCTTCTGCATCTTATTCAGGATATCGAGGCCGCGCCTGCCGCGGTTTCTCTTGAGAGAGTCCTGAGAATCGGCGACCTGCTGCAGTTCCCGCAGCACAAATCGCGGAACAAGGATCCTTCCTTCGATAAACTTCGTTTTGAGAATATCCGCGATCCTGCCGTCGATTATCGTACTCGTATCGATAAGAATTATCTCATCCGTTTCGTCCTGGCGGGAGAACTTTATGTACGGAACGATTACATTGAATTCGTCTTTCCCTTTCATCGCGATGATCATCCCGAGATAACAGAAGACCAGAATAAACGTTATCTGGAGCGTTGAATAAAGCTCCGGCGACATCGGCGTCAGCTTAAGTACGCTCGTCAAGAGCCATGCCATAAAGAGGCCGAACATAAGGCCGAACACCGCGGCGGATAGGTTCCGGACCGAGAACCTTCGCATCGTCATCTCCATAAGAATAACGAGCGCCGCTCCTAAAAATCCGGAAAACGCCCCGAAACTCGACGCCAATTGGGACCCCGAAAAAAGCGGCCCGATAAAAAATCCGGTGACCACGCTCATCAAAATAAAAAATAACCTTAGAAATCCGACCGTCATATGCTAGTCCCTCCCCGGGGTTGTTGTTTTTTGTCTTTGTGCCCGCGGCTTGCCCAGAAGCTTCCAGGGGTGTTTTTTAATATCCGCGACGAACGCTTCAAGGTCGTTATAGATCTTCTCTTCCTTTAAAAGCTTGCCGATAGTGCCTTCTCCGCGCTCGATCCGGCCGGCTACGATCGAAGCCGACCCGAGCAAGCTCTTGAGGTCCCCGTACACGGCGTCTTCGGTCATCAATTTACCGATCGTACCGTCGCCGTTCTTGAGCCGCTCGGTGATCACCAGGATCGACTCCGTTATATCTTTCAGGTTCTCGGTCACGTCTTCCATCGCGACCGGATTATACCCGATCACTTTCTCCCCGTTTTTCAGATAACCGCTCTTCGCCGTTCCCGGGGATATCTCTACATACTTCTCGCCCAAAAGACCGAGGGTATTGATCGTGACCTTGGAATCTTTCTCGAGCTTTACATCGTCTCTGATCCAGAGACTTGCCAGCGCCATTGTCCGCTTCTCCCCGGTGTCATAGAAAAGGTCTATTTTCTCGACCAGCCCGACATCGACTCCCGCTACGCGGACCGGCGCTGAGACCCCGATGCCTGAGGCAAATTTGAACACCACATCGATACAATACCCGGTCTTCACAAAATATACGTCACCAATCGAAAATACGATAATGAAAAGCACGATGATGCCGACGAGTACGAAGATCCCGACCCTTAGCTCAAAACTTCTTCCATCCATAATACCTCCGTAGTACGCTGTAAAGTTAATTCTTGAACCTTTGTCATTCCCGCGCAAGCGGGAATCCAGTCCCCGCTTGCGCGGGGATTATAATGTTTTGGATGCCTGCCTGCCGGCAGGCAGGCCCGCTTTCGCGGGCATGACAAGGTTTTGAATGTCAAAATACCATTTCCGTCGACACAGGACTGCGAATTTGGACATGTGTGTGATTTGCTATTAAAAAAATGTTGACACTTAAGTTAGGAAAAGAATATAATGAACTTATATTAGAAGATCGGTATTTGACATTAAGGAAGTAATATAATGAAATCATTGAAGTTAGCAATTCTAAGGCCAGTTTAATGAAATTAGATTAAACTGGTTTTTTTATTTTTGTGAAAGATTTTAATGATAACTGAAGGAGAAAATATAGGAATTTCTAGATTTGATTAAGAAAAAATCCATAATATTGATAGCGTAAAAAAAATTATTAACTAGAAGTAAAATATTTCAATGAAGAAATACAAGACAGACAAAAATGAATATCACAGGCTGATCACAGATCAGCTTTTTTGTTAATCAGAAATCGAAGAAAGACCTAGAAAAAGGGAGGAGAGAGCATGAAGAGAATAAGTGTATTTTTTGTTTTGGCATTTTTTATATTTGCGGTATCAGGTTGCGGTTCAAGTCATATAAGGATTATTAATCCGACAAGAGGAAATGTGGGTAGAGTCAATAGTATTCAGGTAAACGAAGTTAAATCAGATGTACCCGTTACAAAGGAGGTTTGTGATGAAATTAGAAAGATCTTAATAAAGAACCTTAAATTGAGCAAAGCGTTTGATAGTGTTTCAGAATATGACGGCGCTATTGCTATAGACTCCAAGATTACTAGATTTAATGCAGGAAATCAATTTTCCAGATGGATGTGGGGAGGCCTCGATAAATCGGCGGAAGGCATCCTAATGCTGGAGACAATATTTACTGATAAGAAAGCCGGAGAAGAGATAGCGAAGATAGCTACTGAAGGTACGATATCAGATGGGTTATTTGGCGGATCCGTTGAATCTGCCTATTCAAACGCTATCCAAGAAATAGTTAAATTTGCCGAAGATAATTTTGGGAAAAAGTAGGAGATTGGGTTGAGTGGAAAGCGAAAATCTAAAAAATATAATAAAAAAAGGTGACTCATGAAAAAATATATAGTTTATCCTTTGTTATTAATGGTTTGTCTATCGACTTCAGGATGTGCCGTAGTAATGGCAACACGGCAACCAGATCATAAAGATCTAACTTGTTTAAGCACAGGAACATTGAGAGATGATGTTGTAGCGGAACTTGGAAATCCGAGTATAACAGAAACAAATGAGCATGGAGACAAAGTAGATGTGTTTCAATTTAAGCAAGGATACAGTAAGGGCGCAAAAGCGGGGAGGGCCTTAGTACACGGAGTGGCCGATGTATTTACTCTTGGACTTTGGGAAGTAGTTGGAACACCAACCGAGGCTATTTTTAGTGGTAAAGAAATGGCAGTCAAAGTAACTTATGATAAAAACAATAGGATAAAGAAAGTGGATTATCTTAAGGGCAAGTAACTGTCGACCGTTTTTCAATAGGTTTTCTAAAAGCTCGAACTTAACGCCCTTCGGGCGGACTTTTTATCTTTTTGTCCCCGCCTTTGGTATCTTCGCTTCGGGGATTATATAACAACGTTCCTCCACATAGACATTCCATTTTCGGCATTTCCCCATCTTTATATTCCATCGACGCGATAAATGCGTCTATCACAATATCTTCTACATCGTCCTCACGCCCACACGAATTGCATTTGTACGGGTATTTCTTCGACGAATAGGTTGCGGATTTGAATCTCCCCTGCCAGAGATAGCCGCTCGTCTTATATTTTCTATGATAGTAGTGCTGCTGTAGGACCGTGCCAGGCCTGCCATGATCGACGATAGTCTTTCAGGAGCTTCCATTTCAACAAGAAGATGGTTCGACATGATAACCCAGCGATAGATCCTTCCGTTTGCCTGCATCACTTTTAATAAAACCCAGAATTCGCTTTCGGTCATAGTACGCTATTTCGATGATTACCCCTTTACTATAGAGACGTATAAAAAAGCGACTTTATTGCATTTATTTTGAAATATTTTGGATTAAATATCTGGTTAACGGATCGGGAAAGTTTTTACGTCGGAAATGCACGGAGAGGAAGTGCCCGGAATTTATTCACAACTCTTTAACTTTAACTGAGAGTCAGTTACATAGAGCGTCGGTATGTCTTAATGCTTTGGGACAAGTCTGGGATTGCGTCCCTAGGTTTCCCGCTTCTTGATGATCTGGTGTGATAGTGGGGACAGGTCTGGGATTGTATTTTGGGACGGGTCTGGGATTGCGTTCGGAACCGTCCCTAGTACGCTATTTAAGCCGCGGTACTGAATATCTTCCGCAGTTTATTGCAATTCTCGATCGTATCCGCGTCGAAGGCGACGGCTCTCGGTACGATGAGGATGATCCACCATGCCCGTGCCTTTTTCTCTTTTATCTGGTCGAGGATCCGCTTCGGGGCAACGTTACCGGTCAATATTCGATACGCCAGATCGATAAGATCAAGATCGTTATAGAGGACACCGATCCCCGCAAGAACGAACGCGTCAAGGCTGAGCATCTGGACCGTTAAAGAATCAAGGGGCTCCAGCTTCGCGTTTACCACACAATAATCTTCTCCCGGACTAACGTTCGGGATCGTAGCCTGTTCAAGTGTTTCCGCGAACTCACCGTTGTCCAGCACAACGACCTTGCGAAGACCCCTTCCTTCGGCGATCTCGCCGGCAATAATCGCCGCAATGTCGTCGTCGCTATTGATGAGTATAACATCTTTATTGATCCTGACCCTGAGCCGTTCTTTCATCTGCCGGAACCCGCTCATCAGAGCGTCCCGCAGCAAAAATTCT
>JBDRSA010000067.1:0-12325 GCA_043825275.1 Candidatus Omnitrophota bacterium | reverse complement strand
GATTTTTTTGTTCGTCATTGCGAGCGCAGCGAAGCCTGCCTGCCGGCAGGCAGGCAATCTCCCGAGCGAAGTCCAGAACTTGGCGAAGAACGGAGCGAGGGTCTTTTGGTAATTCTGACTGAGATTGCTTCGTCATCCCGCTTCGCGGGATTCCTCGCAATGACAGATAGTATTCTGTATTCACCGTACACCGTTAACCGTAAACCTTTTTCTGCGGACTGTCGACTGTGGACTAACAATGCTACACCTCTCCGATCCTATTCCTGATCGCCGCTATAAGCTCTCGGTATCGCGGGTCGTCCCGTACGAACGCGAGGTCCGCGTCCTCCTCCATGTAATCAAAATCACAATAGCCGAGCTGAATAGCCTTTTTGAGGGTCTCAAAGCTTTTGTCGGCGTTCTTCAGAAGCGAGTAACTGCAGGCGAGGTTATAGTGAACGTAGGGATCGTTCGACCTCAGGCGTGACAGCGTCAGGTCGATCGCGAGGCCGTCCTCGAAACGCCCTTTCCGCGTATAGGCGTTCCCGACGGCGATAAGCGCGTCGATGTGCGCGGGCTTCTCCTTCAGGATATCCTCGTACAGGGATATTTCGAAATCGAGATCTTCGAAGTTGTTCATTGGTTATTAGTGTCCGTTTTTTTATTCGTAGTGCGTATATCGTATCGCGTATTGCGTAAAAACGTAACAGCTTCGTCATTGCGAGGAATTCCGCGAAGCGGGATGACGAAGCAATCTCCCGAACGCAGTCCTGAGCTTGCGAAGAACGAAGCGAGGGTTTTTTGGTAATTCTGACTGGGATTGCTTCGTCAGTCGCTCCGCTCCTTCCTCGCAATGACAGGCCTGTTGACGCTTCGCGCTTCGCGCTATCGGCTGAACTTCCTCCGCCCCCTGCCAATTATCTCCGCCGAAAGCTCTTCAATCCTCCGCTCGGCGTAGGCGATGTCGCGGTCTGTTTCAAGCGACCGCGCGGCAAACCGCTGGAACTGTTCATATGAGCTGACCGCGTCGCTCAACCGCCCGGACGCTTCGCAAGCGAGAGCTTTCTCAAAATATGCCCGCGCGTAGGCGCGGTCGATCCCGGTCGTCCTGTCAAGGTCCCTGATCGCTTCCGCGTAGTCTCCGTTTTCGGCGCGGGCGATCCCGCGGAAAAAATACCCGCGCGCTTCTCCGGGCCTGATATCGACCGCCGCGCTGTAATCTTCGATCGCTTTATCATAATGGTTCATCCTCGCGTAGATAAGGCCGCGATCGATACGCGCTCTGTGCAGCTTTGGACTGATCTTGATGGCAGCGTTAAAATCCGAAACCGCCTTATGGAAGATCCCGCCGTCCAGCGCCGGATGCCCGCTGTACGCCTCCCCCCGCCGCACATACGCAAGCGCGTCGCCGGGAGAGAACGCGATCGCCTTCGTAAAATCGCCGACCGACTCCCGCGCCAATCCCTGTTTCATCAGGAGCGTCCCGCGCTCCGTGTAGGCCCGGGCGTTTCTCGGATCGATCGCGATCGCCTCGCCGAAATCGGCAAGCGCCTCCGCTTCCGATCCCGACGCGGCGCGCATGATCCCCCGCTCGAGATAGACGCGGCTGTCAGGATGATCGACGTCTATCATACCGCTCACTATTTTGATCGCCTTTTTAAGATCCTTAAAAGAGCGCCGCTCATCCCCGATCTTCCTATACGCTATTCCGCGCTTGAAATAGATATGAGCGTTATCGGGATCAATTGTAAGCGCTTTCGAATAATCGGCAACCGCCCTATCATCGCGGCCCAGCCCGGTATACGCTTCGGCCCTGGCCATGTATCCTGTTGTCTTCGACGGGTTTGCCTTGATCGCGCTCGAATAGTCTTTGAGCGCTTCTTTGTGGCTGCCCCGCCCGCTGAATATCTTTCCGCGCTCTATATACGCGCTGTCATAGCCCGGATCGAGCGAGATCGCTCTATCAAAATCGGCCATCGCTTTCTCGAGATCACCGATCTTGGCGTAGAAGATCCCGCGCTCGAGGGCATAGTATTCGTTTTCGGGGGCGAGATCGACCGCTTCGTTATAATCGGCGATCGCCCGGTCATAGATCCCCTCCATCTCAAAAGCCCTGGCTCTCCCGGCGTACGCGTCGGTATTCTCGACATCCTTCAGGATGGCGCCGGTAAATTCATCGACCGCGTTCTCATAGTCACCGAGCGCGAAATGCCGCGCCCCGCGCTCATAATACTCCGCGCTCTCTTCGCAGCTGCCCGGTATTGACAGAAGCAGCAGCGCGATCACCGCGCCCGTAACGATCATGCCCGGTCCTGGCTTCATGTTCCGTCTTTGTATTAAGTTTTGGGATCCCGATCCTTATCCCGCCATCTGATAACACCGAACCCGGCGGACCGCCGCCGCGCCAATTCCGACGCGTCGAACGACCGTTCGCCGAACGATCCGGCAAGTTCCGCCCACAATTTCTCCATCGGGCCCGAAAGATGGATATCATCGAGTATCAGATACTTCGGGTCCAGGGATCTCGCGTACGCGTCGATCGTCTTTTTTGTGTGATCATATTCATGCAGTGAATCGATATAGAGAAGGTCGATCGGCCGGTCGAACCGGGCGGATACATCGTCTCTGACCGTCCCGCTCAGGGCGTCGCCGCGGATGCGCGTAATGCGCGGATATTTTTTAAACCCTTCTTCGTTCTTGAAAGTGATATCGACCGTCACCAGAGTGCTCACCGGGACGTCGTCGGCATGGAGCCCCTTCGCCATCGCCATGATCGACCCGCCGTAATGGGTCCCCGTCTCAAGAATATACGAACAGCGCTCGACGCGGACAAGCCCCGCGAGGAAAAAATAGTACGCTGTCGGCCGGTTGACGAAGGCGCAGCACCCGTCGGTCTCCCCGTATACACAGTCCGAAAGGTCGAACGTCTTGCCCGTTGTTGACGCGCGGCCGCAGAGGTCTTTTAGTCCGCTTACGTTAACCGATTTCATTTGTATCTTTCGTCGTCCATTTTTGTATTGCGTATTGTGTATGTCGTATTGCGCAAGAGACGTCCCAGCTCCGTCATTGCGAGGAATTCCGCGAAGCGGGATGACGAAGCAATCCTTGTCAGAATTATTAAAAGGCGAGCCTGCCTGCCTGCCGGCAGGCAGGCTTCGTCGCTATCGCTCCTCGCAATGACGAAAAAGGATACTCTCTATGCACTCTACACTACACCCCGGCCCCTCAAAACCTCGTCGATCTTTTCTTTCAGCTCCGTCAGCATGATCGGTTTTGTAAGGTACAGCTCGTTGCGCAGTTTCTTGCTCTCCTCGATCGCCGCCTCGTCCTTGACGCCGCTGAGCATGATGATCGGCGTGGCCGCAATATCATGATACTTCTTTATCCTCCGCGAAACTTCGAGGCCGTGCATATCGGGCATCAAAAGATCGAGAATGACCAGGTCGGGCCTGATCTCGAGCGCCTTCGTGATCCCGTCCTCACCGCTTGTGGCCATCGAAACATCAAAGCCGCCTAATCGTTCCAGCCCTTCTTTGACGATCTTGCATATCTCTATTTCATCGTCGACAACGAGGATCTTTTTCTTGGCTACTTCTGAGCTCATATTTTCGTGTTCCTTTGTTTATATATCGTATACCGTATTTCGTATCTCGTCAATTGTATATCGTATTTCGTCGGTCGTATTTCGTATCTCGCCCCGGACAACTTACTGTCATTGCGAGCCCTGAACCAGAACGAGTTCGATTCAGGGTAAACTCCGCGAAGCAATCTCCCGAACGAAGCCCTGAGCCTGGCGAAGGGCGAAGAGAGGGTCTCTCTTGGTAATTCTGACTGAGATTGCTTCGTCGCCGAGCCTCACATTTTACAGGCTTCTCGCAAAGACAGATCTGTTGGAGCCATGCCCTCGAACCTCAAACCTCGAACCTCTCACCTAGTTTCCTCCCGCCATTCCCCCGGCTTAAGCGTGCCGAGCTTATACGGGCCGAAGCTGATACGCACGAGGCGGGTCACGCTTCTGCCGATAGCCTTAAAGAGCCGCCGTATCTCTCTGTTCTTCCCTTCGGTCAGCACAACCTTACAGGCCGTAGCGCGCGGCTTCTTTTTGAGGACTTTACAAGCGGCCGGGCGCGACCGTTCGCCGCGTCCGATATCGACGCCATTCCGAATTTTTCGAATATCCTCATCGGAAATGCCCCCATTAACGGTAACGATATAGGTACGTTCTATTTTATTGGCGGGATCGGTCAGCGTATCGCCAAGCAACGTATCGTTCGTAAAGATCAGGAGCCCCTCCGTTTCCTTGTCGAGCCTGCCGACCGGAAAGACCCATTCACCAACATCGCCGAGGACATCGTACACCGTTGTTCGGCCGCGTTCGTCTTTTTTCGTCGTAACGACGCCGGCCGGCTTATGGAAAAGTATGCAGCGCGCTTTCTTTTTGGACACGCCTTCCCCGTTAACGCTCACCGAAGACCCGTCCTTTACATACGCGTTAGGATCGTCGATCTCCCGGCCCTTCACGCGTACGCGTCCCGAACGGATAAGGCCGAACGCCTCCGTCCGGGAACAGTATCCCAGCTTCGGAAGAATACGGACAAGGGTCTTTGAGCGGATTATTTTTCGTTTCTTCATAGATGACGGCTCGAGAAATATCTATTCAGTATATTATCCCGCACAACATCAAACGAACAACCGGCGCACGGGTATGATTTCAGGGCAAACGGAATAAGCCGCTTCCTCCACGCCGCCGCGGCGGCGCCTGAAAAGATCCGGAAGATCGATCCCGAGGACGCGTCGATCCGCCCGAGTGTAAGATCCCGATGTTCCGGGATATCGCCGCGTATGTTACAGCACGGCACGACCTCGCCGGTATAGTCGATATAAACACAAAAGAACGGCTGTAGGCAGGGGCTTACCCGCTTAACTTCCGCGGACACTTTCAAGCCGCCTCTGTTGACCCCGTTGACGCGGAAATCCCTCGCGTACATGCTGATCTTCATATCTTTATAGACCGACCGGTATTCGATCCAGTCTATTCGTTCACGATGCGGCGAGAACCGTACGGCGGGAATCCGTTTCTGTATCCTTTCAGCGGCCGGCGCGACAGTTTCTATACAGAAACGATCTTCCTCTTCGAGGTATATCTGGATATTAAGGCTTCGCAATCCGGCGTTGAACGAACGTTCGAGCGTCTCGGCGTCCAGGTAATCACCGTTCGTATTCGTATGGAGAAGCGCATCAGGCACGGCGCGCCGAGCCTGACTGAGCCGCTCGTAGAATACGCGGTCGGCGAACGGTTCGCAGTACCTTGAGAAGGTTATCATGCCGCCGTACCCCGCCGTTCCGAGATCCTCCACAAGCCGCCGGTACATCTCCCCGTCCAGATATTGGATGGTACGTGTCCGGTCGATAAAAGCGTTTGGGCAGAACCAACAGCGGCGGTTGCAGTATGAATGGACCTCGATCTCGATCAGCGATACCCGCGCGAGAAAATATTCCTTCTGAGCGCTTAGATCACGCGCCGGATAGAAGTCGGAAGCGGAGATCCGAAAAAGCCGCCGATCGGGAAGAAGAACGGCGAAGCGCTTCGCGAACCGGATGATCTGTTGTAGAGTATTGTGGATCATTGCCATCCAGAACAAAGTTTGTCTGTCGTCGGATAATATATTTTTGAGATTCGGTCATATATTGTCTTTGCGAGCGCAGCAAAGCAATCTCGCTTTTTAGTAATTCTGATTGAGATTCCAACACTCTCCTAACAGGGAAGAAAAGATCATTCGAGCGACCACCCTTTCACATCGCCGCGTTTATCTGAAGATCGAAATATTTCTCTTCTTCAACGTCGTACAGGACGTTGAAGAACCTGTCTCCGCCGCCGGAGACGAGAACGGGCTCGTTCCTCCAGGACGGACGCCTGACGCTCTTGTGAAATAAGTTGACCCAGAGATTCTTCCGGCCGAATACGATCACGCCGACATACTGCCGGTTGTACCGGGAGACTTGCTTCCATAATTCCGGTGACCGTTCTGCGGCCTCTTCTTTCAGGTACGCGGCCAGCTGCCGCTCCGCTTTCGCGATATCTTTTTTCGCGGGCGTCCAGAACCCTTCGGCTTTATAGCCGCTGCCCCAGAAAAAATTCTTCCCGTACTCTTCGGGGACAATAACGCCGTTCGACGCGTAGGACTGGAGCGTTTCAAAGGCCTCTTCCGCGCGCGCGAAGACGGCGCTCGATAAAAAAAGGGCGGCAAAAAATAGAATTGCTGCCCCTTTTCTTTTCATGTCGCCCTCTCGTATGCGCCGCGCTACCCCTTATACCGCGGATGCTTATTGCCGGAACCGTGCCCTTTCTGCGCGCTGCCTCTTCTCGAGTGGTGGGAGAATTTCCCGAAATTTTGTCTGCGGGACGCCGGCCCCCGGCTACTGCGGTCCCGGCCCTGATAGGGGTGCCGCGCGCCGGACCTTTGAAAACCTGCGACAAACTTCTCTTTTTCAAATTCCGGATGTTCCAAAATAGGGAGCGCTGTTTTGATCAATTTTTCGATGTTCTTGACGTCCTCGCCCTGATCGGGCGTGGCGAATGAGATAGCGCGGCCCTCGTGGCCCGCCCGGGCCGTCCGACCGATACGGTGTACATAATTTTCGGCGTCTTCCGGAAGGTCGTAATTGATGACAAGCTCGATACCGGCGACATCTATGCCGCGGGCGGCGATATCGGTCGCGACGAGTACACGGTATCTCCCCGACTTGAACCCATCGAGCGCTTCTTTCCGCTGCGGCTGCGACCGGTCCGAATGGATCTCCGCGGCGTTATGCCCCATTTTCTTAATGTCCCGGGCGATCTTTCGGGCTCCTATCTTCGTACGGGAAAAGAGCAGCACCGATCCGTGATACTGCGTAAGGATCTTGCCCAAAAGCCGCCTCTTCGCGTCATGCTTCACTACAAAGAGTTCCTGGATGACCCCTTCGACGGTGGTGCCGGAAGGCGCGACCTCAACATGGATCGGAAGCTTCATATGCTTGGTCGCGATCCTCATGACTTCGGTTGGTATTGTCGCGGAGAAGAGCATCGTCTGACGGTTCTTCAGGATAAATTTAAGGATCCGCTCGATCTGCGGCGCGAACCCCATGTCGAGCATCCGGTCCGCTTCGTCCAGGACCAGGACATTCACATCGGCAAGGAGAACCGTGCGCCGCTCGATGTGGTCGTTCAGGCGGCCCGGCGTCGCGATCAATACGCGCGGATTCTTCTTGAGTTCCTGTATCTGATTGAAGATCGACGCTCCGCCGATAAGCACCGCTGTTTTCATACCGAACAGGGACGCGAATTTCCGGAACGTCTCGTCAACCTGCAGGGCGAGCTCTCTCGTCGGCGTGAGAACGAGGCAGCGCCCCCGCCGCTGAGCGAGGCGCTGGATGATCGGCAGCGCGAACGCGAGCGTCTTTCCCGTGCCGGTCTGGGCGACGCCGATAACATCCTTCCCTTCAATGGCGATCGGTATCGCTTTGTACTGCACCGGCGTCGGTATCGTAAACTTCATGCGGGCGAGCGCCTCGAGGATCTTCGGCGCGAGGCCTAATCCGTAAAACGTAGCTCCCGGCTGCTGCGGCTGTTGTGTCTGTTGTGTCATGATGCCTCCAAAATTGGTATTCAAAAATTGCATCGTTCCGAGCCGGACAGAAATGTCCGTTTCATTGTTATAAGTTATGATAGCACTCTATCGAGCAGCTGTCTATGGATAAAACCGCATAGCGCTAAGTGCATAGGGCATGGCGTTCGTCATTGCGAGGAGCGATAGCGACGAAGCAATCTCCCGAGTACTTCGACTGCGCTCAGTATAAACTCCGCGAGGGTCTCTTTTTGATAATTCTGACTGAGATGCTTCGGGCACTTCCCTCCGGGTCTAAGACCCGATAGGGTCGGAGACGTGCCCTCGCAAAGACATGCTATAGTATCGTCATTGCGAGGAGCGCTAGCGACGAAGCAATCTCGGTCAGAATTACCTAAAAAGACCTTCGCTTCGCCCTTCGACAAGCTCAGGACTACGCTCAGGAGATTGCTTCGTCGGCCCTTCGGGCCTTCTCGCAATGACAGACGCTTTGCACTCTGCCCTATGCTCTATGCAGCTACCGCGAATATTTTCCTCAGCAGATTACAATTCCGCTGGTCATCGCCGTCGAACATGATCGCCCGCGGCGTAACGCTGATGATGTACCAGGAGCTATCGGTCTTCTCGGCGATCCTGGTGAGAATTTCGTCGTCGATATCCTCGCCGGTCAAAAGACGGTAGGTAAACCTGATAAGATCGTACTCTCCGTCCAATACGCCGATACCCATGAGGACAAACGCGTCGAGATTCAGGAACTGGATCGTCAGCGGATCATGTTTTTGCATCTTCGTCTCGAGTATACAATAGTCCTCTCCCGGCTTCATACCGGACATAGTCCGGATCCTCGGAGCCAGATCTCCGCTGTCTATAAAAATGATCTTGCGCTTCTCAGTGCCGGTCGCTTCCGCGATACGGCTCGCGATATCCTCATTCTCGTCGACCCAGACGATCTCCTTATCACGAAGCGCGCTCCTGATGCGGTAGCCCATCTGTTTATACCCATTCGCGAGGGCGAGCCGGAGCCCGAGCTCTTTCTCGTCGATCGACCCCATGAGATCACTCGAGGCCACGACAAGAACCTTCTCAAGCTTGTCGACAACATCGGCATTGAGCGCTTCGTACATGTCGCAACGGTGCATCATCGCTTTAAGATCTTTGAGCGTATCATCCGCAGTCGGCGGTTTATGGTTCGCCGGTTGGCCGGTCGTATTTCGTCGTGCGTCGTTCGTCGGTCGTCGTTCACGGTTTTCGCTATGCACTATGCCCTCTGCGCTATGCGCTCTGCTCTTTGTGCTCTTCCGACTACCGACTACGGACTCCCTGTCCTGAGCGGAGTCTTGCTCTGAGCCTGTCGAAGAGTCGAAGGACGGACTATCCCCTTCCCCGCTCGGCGAGGCGCGGTGCTGGGTGCGACGCAGGTCCTTCCTGATCCGGCTTCGTTGATCATAGGGTCCTGCGAGCGCGGCAGGATGGCGCTTTTCTTTGAAAAACTTTGTATGTCCCTGTGAATCCAGGGTCGGCTTTATCGCCTTTTTCTCTTTCTCTGCGTCCGCGCTGCGGAGCTTTCGAATCGCTTCATTTACTATTCTCAATTCTCTTAGCTTCTTTCTCCTGATGACCATCTCGGCCATAGAGGGATCAAACTCAACGTCCCGCGCCGTTTCGAGAAATAATTCATAGCTTTTAAAGGGCTCTCCCGCTTCCAATTTCTTTTGATGCGCGATAAGTCGCGGCAGATACCTCGAAAGATTACGCTCACCGATCCATCGCGCGGCCGCCATTCGCTTGGTTGCCGAATTAAAATCACTATCTTCGGAAAGCAGTTCCGCGCACCGCGCATCCATTGCATCCCCAAGCCATTCTCTCAAAAATGTTCCACACATCTCAGATTGCCGATTATCGCCATAAACATACCATGCTATTGTGTAATAAAATACGTAATCTTCCGGTAGATTATCTTTGGCGTAATTGAGCGTCTCTTTTATCTGCCCGGGGGAAAGATCATCAATGTGCGCAAGCTTGAGCGCGTTGACAGTATTTTGTATTCTGCTAATTCCGGTCCGTAATAAATAAGCCGATAATACGGCAGCCGCCAGACCCGCTACTAAAAAAGAGCGCTTAAATCCTTTAACAGGAAGACCCTGCGCGTCCTCATTGCTCATTGATGCATTGCTGACAAATTTTTGTAACGACCGGGCTTCTTCCGGACTAAAACGCTCCGCACAATAATAAGCCGACCCTTCGGGAAAATCGATCCTCGTAAGATCGGCAAACGTATTCCTTGCTCTTTCGATAAGCGCCTCTGATTGCTCTTCAAAGAGGACATAGTCCCTTGCTATTTGACGAACGACTACAAAACCGTCCTTTCGCAGCGATCGCTCAACGGAATTAAGAACGCTGCTTTCAGGCGGACCTAACAGTCTTTCGCGAAGCCCTATGAAAACAAAATTTATGAAGCGAGGAATCCTGATTGCTAAGGTTTCCGCGACCGTTATGAATAAAGAATAGATATGAAAGACCGGCGTATAATGCCAGTGACGGAACAGGAAATCGCCCGTATTGATGTAAAGTTTCGAATAGTAAAGCTCGCTTCGGGGATAGCGTGTCAGGTCATGGGCAAGCAGCATCTTTGCCCGGCGGATGATAACATACGCAAGCGCTTTTTTACTATTGGTCAGATTGGCGGAAATTCGAATCCTCCGTGTCGGTACGTCAAGGCCGCGGAAATACGGCGTCCATCGCACTTCCTGAAAACCGCCTATGCAGTTAAGCGCATCGAGAAGCTCATCGTCTCCTCTCTTTTTTGCTTTCTCCTTCAGTTCATGAAGCACGTAATTGGCTCTCTCTTCGGGCTTCAATTGAAAATAGCCGCTGTCCATCCAGCCAAGATGGTTAAGCATTTTTCCGATCATATCGCCGCATACTTCGGGCAGAATAGCAAAAATACTGACCGCTATTAATCCGCCTCCCATAAATAAAATCGGCAGCGAGAGCGTTACGCTCCACAGAGTAAGCAACCGCTCAAGAACGGGCAAACCGCTGATGGTGCACCATGGCTCGAAAATATACGCTTTTATACTCTCCTCAAAATGGAAAATAACCGGAGTCGCTAACGTGAGCACAAATGAAGCGTTAAACACCCACGATGTAACTCTGCTCAGCCAGTATACGATCCCTCTCCTTCCCGAGTGGAATTCCGACCGGTTTCTCCGGTAAAGATCACGTGTTCTCTCTATGATGCCGCTCAGTGAGTCCTCGCTGCTTATCGGAAGCGAAAAAGATATGCGCGATCCGTCAGAGCGATACATGGTAAATATCAATCCGTCCCGCTCTTCTTTATCACGCTCGATGAGAATCCGCCAGACATCCTTAAACTGCTTTGAATGAGCCAGAAAATCGTTAAGTTCTTCTCCGTGCTTCTCAGGTAACAATTCTTGAGCCCGAGGATCGATCGTAACGATCCTCTTCGTGGCTGTCCCGCTGGGTGACTGGCGGAGAGTCCACGGTGAACGGTTTTCGGTGTACGGTTTACGGCGGCTTACCTGATGTCCGTCTTCTGTTTCCTGTGAACTATGAACTATGAACTTTGAACTAATATCCCCGCTCGGTGATTCGCGTTTCACGCTATGCGTTATGCGCTCTGCACCGTCGTTCATCTTGAAAATTACATTCACCGCCTCATTCGCGAGGACCGTCGCTCTGCCTTCGATCGCGCGCAAAACCGCCGCCCGTCCGGCGGCGTACCAGTCATGGCCCTTTCCCGGTGAGAGTCTGACGACGACCAGTCCACCGGATGACGCGGCGGTCAAGACCGCCTCAAGTATCGCATCGTTATGTTCTTCGTCAGAATACTCATCGCTCAGTACCCCGCTTACCCGGACGAAGCGGATCGAACCGGCATCGATCTGTTCGCCGATATCCGTCGCGTCGATATTGTAGACCTTGACGCGCGCGCGCAACTCGGGGAATCGGTTCCATGCGTAATCGGCGACATTTCTGGCCTCTCTCGGCGAATAGTTGACCAGGTGGAACATCGAAGCATCCGGACAAAGCTCATACAGCTCGTGGAACTCTTCTATCATGGCGCCCAGGATCAGCACTTCGCCGCCTGCGGTAAATTCATTCAGCTTGATAGCAATATCGGGTCTTTTTAAGATACTATTCTCGTTATCGACAAAACCCGGGAGCGACTGGCTCGGATACTTCGGCTCTTTGCCGGTCAATAGCGGCGTCGCCATGAGATTTTTCCAGCCGTCCGGATCATACGATTGGTCTCTCTGAATAATATATTTCGACGGCGAGTGGGGATCTTCCCGGGATAAGCGGACTTGTTCGCGGATCTTACTCATCCTAAAGAGCGTCAGCATCGTGTCGAGAAACGCGAGCTGTCCGTCACGATCCGGCATCTCATCGAAGAGCCCGGGGTAGCGATCCGGAACCGTCTCAGCAACCCACTCGAGCAGATCTTTCGCCGTGCAATCCTGAAGCCAGCGCGTCTGTTCAAGGATCGCTTCGAGCCGTTCAAAAAGCGCAGGATGCCGCTCGTGCGCTTCGGCGATCCGCTCATCGATCGTCATCCGCCTGTCAGAGCTGGGAGATCTACGATCCGGTGAACGGTCAATATCCTGTGACATTGAACCTTGAACTTTGAACGTTGAACCCTTTTTCTCTAATGTTTCCGCCAGCCGGCACCATGCTTCATAGCGCGCCATCAATACACTGCTTTCCAGCATCAGGGT
>JBDRSA010000066.1:0-5831 GCA_043825275.1 Candidatus Omnitrophota bacterium | reverse complement strand
CGGCGTGGAGCGCCTCGTTGAAAAGACGATCGCCCTGAAGAAGGGAACGATAAGCCAGTCGGCGTTCTATACGTATCTGGTAAAAAAGTCGCTCAATGCCGATATAGACCTTGCCAAGCAATACCCGAACCTTCTAAGGTTCAAAGATTATATCGCGCGGTTCGACGCGGTCGACAAGGTCGAGCTCTTCAAAGACCTTAAGAACATTGAAGACAAGATCGCCGACAGGATCGCGAAAACCGAAGAGGAAAGGGAACTCTTTCGCCTCTTCCGGCGGCTCGCTATCCTGAGAAGCCTCTTTTCGGTTACGCTCACTTCAGGTGAGTGCCTATATTATAAAGAGAACAGAGAAATTTTTAGCGCGAAACAGTTTGTCTCCTTTATACAGCGCGAGGCGGCGCGCCGTAATATTCATCTGGAAATTCCGAAGAATATCAATAGGCTTGATGCCCATGCCAAGAAAGCCTCCGATTTTTATCGGTACTCATACAAAAGAGACTCCGCTTTCATGAGGCGTATACATACCTATATACAGGGCAAAGACAGAGCGGTCTTCGTAAGCGACGGGTTCCACGCCGAGAACATGAAGGAGCTTCTCAAAAAGAGCGGCTATTCATACGTTGTCATTATGCCGGCTATGGAGATAGAGGAGGAAACGCCGTATTTCAGGCTCCTTGCCGGCGGTGTAAGCCGGATCGAGGCGATGGTACGGGAGAATATGTCGGCGCTGGCGATTATGAGTCCGCTTACCGGTATGGAAATCTCTAAGAATCGCGAAAATTTCAATAATTCGGTCGATGCGGTTGCTAAAATTGAAAGCGGAAAATCGACGACTGAGCTATTGCGCTCCTCTCCGAAAGGGGAAAGACAGGATGCCCCTGAAGCAAAACCGCGCCAGTCGCCGAGCAATATGCTGAGCGCAGAGCGCACAGCGCAAAGAGAAAATCGCGCCTCGCCGAGCGGGAGCGACGAAGGCGGCGCCCATCAGAAGCGCCGGAAGACGCACTACGCGCCCGGCAGGCCTTATCGGACCATCACAAGGATAACCGGCGAGGTCCGCGATCTTTATGAAACATACCAAAGTGAAGATGGAAAAAGGCAGGCCAAAGAGCTCGGAGTTGGGAGCTTCGGGGAATTTGTGAGAAAAAAAGCCAGGGACATGTGGGATTCGGCGCTCATCCGCTTCAGAGATACTTTAAGCGCGGTCGAGAGAGCGTGGTTTGATGAGCTGACAAATCACGAAAAAGGAAGCGTGGTCCTCGGATTCTATTGCGAAAAAGCGAACATACCCATGGAAGGGGACATCCTTCTATTCAGCGACGTGGTGGAAGACGTGGAAGACGAGGAAACGCTCGAAAAATTGGTGATAGCGGGAATCTCGCCGGAAAATCCCGATAACGAGAGAGTAACGGAGAGAGCGGCGGTAAAAAAAGAGATCCTCGATCTTCTTATTACACGGTTTCTTCCGATGAGGCCCGAACGGGATAGAAGGATCTTCGCGACGCGATACAGCCGGATCCCGCCGGTAACGTTTGAAGAAATCGCGAAGCATTTTGGCATATCGGAGTCGTTCGCGTTTACCAGGTTTAAGGGTTTCTTGCGCAGAATGAATTCTTTTATAGAGAGAAACCGGGATCATATCAGTATGGACGATTTATCGATAAGAGATCTTCGCGGCGTATACGAAAAATTCGCGGCACACGTTGTAAAAGTAAGCACAGGCGCTAACGATCAGCGCCGTTCCTCGCCGAGCGGGGCTGAATCATCCGATCCGCGCGGGGAATCGCTCCCTGTTATACAGCCTGCGGCCGGACAGGATACAATCGCCATGTCAGGCAAATCGTCATTTACCGAAACCTTTGCGCGAAGGTTATTCTTGAAGCCATTGGGGGACGGAAGCTACGAGAGAGTAGAGATCGCTTTTCCCGGCAGTACGCTGGTAAGGGCTTTTACGCCGGTATCCACGGCTAAGACGGTAAGGACAGCCAGGGCGCTGGCATTTGCCTGCAGAGAACGCCCGGAATTACACGGCATAGAGGACAGATCGATCCTGATATCCGGCAGCGGCACAGAACAAAAGCTTCATCCAATAGTCGCGTTGACCGTCTCTCCGCAGGATGAAAAAAGAGTGCTATGCAGCGTAACTCCCGCTTTTCTGGACCTTTCCGAAAAAGAGCAGATCAGGCACATGCTAAAAGCCGATATTAGAGAAGGCGCTCATGTTGATGTCATGTATCCTGCCGCTTCAGAAGAAGAGGAAAAAGATCATGCGCCTCGCGCGCTGTTCATCTCCTTCCGGGCGCTTCCCTACGGTTCGGGTCTCGTTAGAGACGCGCTGATAAGGGCCGGTCTGCGCGGCGATGATATTGCGCACTATCACGCAACGGAATACTTTCCGGGGGTGCGCGAAGCAATTGAACGCCATCGGCCCGATATCATAATTTTTTCACCGCTTGATGATGAACTCATCAAAGCACGAAAACTCATAGACAAGATAAAAAAGGAATTTCCGCAAATAAACATAGCGATCGGCGGTTCGACCGTTAATAGCGCCCCGGAGCAAAGCCTGGCTCTTCTGGAAGACGTGAATCTGGAAGTAAGAGGAAACGACGCGGAAAAAGCCGCCGAGGCGATAAAAATAGTGGCGTCGAAAAGGGCGGATCGCGACCTATCTTTGAGCGATGTGAACAGGCTTAAGGAGGCGGAGGTTCACGGTCTCTTTGCCAAAAGAGGCGCTGTATCGTTTGTCCATCACTTAGATAGGGCTAATTTTTCATCTCGGACGATCCTGCCTCAGATTGACGATGATTTTATAGAGAGGTATCTTAAGTCAAAATACATCCATATTTCCAGCAGTTTAGGCTGCCCGCATTTATGTCATTTCTGCGATTGGAGTTATAAGCCCAGGGGCGATTTTCCTTACTTAACCGTTCCCCTTCGCGAAGTATATGATTGGTTGTTGCGGGTAGAGGAGGCGTTTTCAGAAAAAGGCCGAAAGACGCCCGCAATCAATTTTATAGATGATAACTTTTTTGAAAATCACGAGAGGGATGAATTGGTCGAATTTTTCACTTTATTGGGAAGCCATAAAAAAGACGGGAAGCCTCTCCTCGAGATACACATAAGCGGAGTTACCATTACTTCCTTTATGAGTGATGGCGAAGTGGATTATCCATATCTAACTCAACTTGCCCCATTAATGAGGGAAGCGGGAGTCGATTCCATAGCTTTTGGATTAGACGCGGTTAAGAACGAGGATATGCGAAGATTGAGAAAAGCTCAGCATACATTATCTCAGGCGCTGGAGATAAACGCCATACTCAGAATGGCGGGCATAGATACCGAGAATTTCTTAATCCTGACCAATCAATATACGAGCGGCATAAATGAGCTTATTGAAAACATATTCAGGTATTGTATTTACAGTAATTATTTTAAAGGAGTAAATACCGCTATATTTACCGCTCACGGCAGTAAATATACGAACAATTATGTCAGGGCGCGGCCGGAAGATTTCACATGGAATAAAGTTAATTATACGGAGTTAACGTTTGAAAACGGAAGATGGCTCTGTACCGATTCGGTCATTGTGCCGGAAGTTGAAGAATTTGTCTTCGTAATAAGATCACCTACCTTCTTTTTGGATGATGTGATGCATGAAGAGGTAAGGCCGGTTCTCTATTCGCGCGACGAATTTAAATCAGCGGAGGACGCGCATGCAATGGTATACAAATTAGCGAAAGCATTCCCTGATCAATTGCAGGGAAATCTTGCCGATGTAATTGAATACGTTGACACTGACTTAATGAACTTTTACACAACTGAAGCATTTCAGAAGATGTCAGATCGGGATATAGCCGCTAAAAAGCGCAAGGTATTAAGAAAATTAAAAAAGGTCGTACCCGCCGGCGAACTGCACCAAAGACTCACTGCCGCCGTCGAGGAGTTTTTTGAGAATTTCAGACATATTCAAGAAACGATATCGAGGATGCGGCATCGCGAAGGCGGTGCTTCTGAGAATATCACTCCGACCGACGCAAAAGATCCGTCATCCTCCGGTGTTCAGCTACCCGTCAAATTTTCTGGTGAGCAAGATAACCGCCGGTCGCCGACGAGCACCCTGGATCGAGTTGACGCGGGTTCGACCGGCCTCCTGGAACGAAAAACAACAGATCTCGGGTTCTCATCGACAGCCAGAGAGATCACCGACAAATTGACCACTGCCAGGCCGCCGATATATGGCCTCAATAGCGCAATAGCCGAACAGATCAGATCCATACCTGACAGGGTTACCTGCGAAATCCTGATAGAGGAAGTTTATTCTCGAATGCAGGACATCAAATCTGCCGAAGAGCGGGTGCCGTACGATCAGAAGCAGGATATGGAAATTGCAAAGGAGAATGTGGTACGGGCTCTGGGGCGGCTTGCCAGATATATACATAGTGTGCAATGGAGAAATGCGATTGAGCATGAATTGAGTCGGTTACACGAAAAGAGAAGAAGGGTGGTTTTGATCGAAGCGGAAAGACTGACGGCAAAGAGGGAGGTTCCCGCCGTTATCCGGTCCCTTAAGAACAACAGCCTGATAGGAGCGATACGAAGTTCCGGCGGTGATGAGCTGAAAAAGATGCGGCGTGAATTGAACGCTCGTTTACGGGATTGGACCCTTGCGGCGATCCGGGCTCAAGACAAGGAAAGGCAAAATGGAGTATCCGGCAATGGAAAGAATGGAAAACGCGATCCAAAGGCGCCTCCTATTGCTAGTAAACCGGCTGCGCCACCTGTTGCCAAAGCAAGAAGTGTATCGGATAATGGAAAAGATGCGGCGCTCCCTCAGCCGAAATATACTATTAAAAGCCCGCCGCTTCCCGAGGCTCCCCCGGTTGCTAACAAACGTCCGATCCCCCTTCCTTCGGTTATTGGCGGCACAGACAAAACGGTGTGGCTCGAGACGATAGAGCGCTCCTCACCGAGCGCGGATGAGTTCGATCCGCGCCCTGTTGACGCGGGGTTGCTGCACAACGCTTTTGTGCGTCATGATATGGAGGTCAAAAAGATCGTGAATCCCCGCAACGAACCGAAGGTCGCGGTGTATGGAGGCGCGGGAGCCGATGTTTCGAATTTTCTGTTATCCACGAATGCGCCGACCGGGTATTTTGTAAGCCACTACAATGAGTTATCGGTTGATGATCTAAAGCAGCTTAAAAGTTATAAAGAAATGAAAGACCGTGAGGAATATTGCGAGTGGAAATTTCTTAAAGGATTTACTATAAACGGGGATATATCCATTAAAGTGGGTATTATCGCGGCTCTCGCGTTTGAACTTGAGGCGATGGGCATCGATCTGGCAAATGTTTCTGTTGATTCCGACGGGGGTCATCCGAGGATCAGCTTTCCTTGGGCGTATCAAGGCTCACAACCCCAAGAATATTCGATCACATTTGTCGATACCGATATGACAGACCCGAGTTCATATCCGCCAAGGCTTGTCGAAGTACTCGATGGAGAATTCGACATTTACTACCAAAGAGCGGGAAACAATATCGCAAATGCTTATAGGTTTGAGGCCCGGATATGTTTTGATAAAATTGCAAGACGAAGAACCTGGCTTAATGCCAAGATTTATGCTCAGGCAAAGAAATATATAGATAAATTGTGAGGATAAAGAGGACAGATTTCACATGAAGCCAGCGCCAAGGCTTACATGGATGCGGTTAACCGGTTGGCTTACAATGAGGAGATAAACCATCTCAAAGATGAAGATAGAGAGTCTTTGGTCCTAAAGTATGACTTTTCTAATGGCTCTAACTGGGCCGGAACAATGTATTTGA
>JBDRSA010000065.1:0-7294 GCA_043825275.1 Candidatus Omnitrophota bacterium | reverse complement strand
GTATTCGCTGTTTTTGGCCTGGGAATGTTCGGCCTTGAGATCTGTAAGGTCCTCGCCGAGAAAGGCAACAAGGTGATAGCCGTCGACAAAGACCAGGGAGTGATCGAGCGGGTGAAAGATCTGGTCATGCAGGCGGTCCTGATGGACAGTACGGATGAGGATGCCCTCCGCAACGCGGGGATCCAGGATGTTGACGTCGCCATCGTCGCGATGGGTACCCATGTCGATTCGAGCATCCTGACGACCGTCCTGCTCAAGAATATCGGCGTTCCGTATATCGTCGCGAGATCGGCGTCCGGTATCCACGCCCAGGTCCTCAGAAAGGTAGGGGCGACCGAAGTGATGAATCTCGAGATCGAAGAGGGCAAGCGCCTGGCCGACCGCCTCACTTCCCCGGGCCTTAAGGATGTTATTCCGCTCTCCGCCGATCAGGTGCTCGCGGAGCTCAGGGTGGCCGGAAGCTTCGCCGGAAAGTCATTGCGCGATCTGGAGATGAGGAAACGCTTTAACGTGAATATTATCTCGATCAGGCGGACGAAGATCGATATCGACATGATGGGCAACCCCAAAAGAGAAGAGCTCATATTTTCGCCGAAGCCGATGGATATCCTTGAAGTGAACGACATCATGGTCCTCCTGGGGAGTAAAAAAGATATCGATGCGCTGAAGGAGGCAATATCGTGATCCTCGTAAAACGCTCAAATCTGCTCATCCTTTCCGCTCTTATCGGCGCGCTGCTGGTCATGGGTGAACTGCGGTTCTTTTTCGCGCTGAAGAGCGTGGATCTTTCCGGGAACCTTCAGGTCAAGTACGAGATCGAGAGCTTCATCTTCGCGTCGGTCGTCTTCACGCTCATCGTAGCCCTGTTCTTTATCTATTTCTTGCGCAGAAGCATGAACATTCTGAAGACGCTTGATAAGATGATAGAGATCTCAGAATTCGGCGAACACGATATCTCGGCTCATCTGAAACAGCTGGGCCGCTTCGGCGAGAAGATCGCCTCGCTTCTCTTCCATTTCAAGGAATTGAACGATATGAAATCCCTTAAAATAAGCTCACTGGCGTGTATCGGCGCCATCCTGATCGAGAAGAACGACGCGCCGCTTTTTCTGCTGAACCGCCACGGGAATATCGTGAATTGCAGCGAGCGCCTGCTGTCGATGTTGAACGTCACCAGGGGCCGGCTGATAAAGAGCGAGATGAGGTCGCTCTTTAAGAACATGAATTACGAGGAGCTCTTCTTCGATCTCGAGAAGAGCCGGGCTGTTACGAGGAAAACGGGCATCGTGACGGACGCGGAGGGGAACGAGACGCGCCATAGCGTCGATCTCTATCCGGTGGCCAACGCGGAAGGCCTGCTGTCGCATATAATCGGGATCGTGGTTTAACAGCATCCGGGGCATAATACATACTTCAATGGTGAATTGTAAATGAGTAATGTGTCCTGAGGAATTCAAGAATTCGTTCGGGAGTATAATCCTTGAGAAGGAAAATGTTATGAGGCATATTCTGCACGTAGATATGGACGCTTTTTTTGCCGCCATTGAACAGCGGGATGATCCGGCATTGATGGGTAAGCCGGTTGTTATCGGAGCTGACCCCAAAGACGGGCGGGGAAGAGGGGTCGTCTCGACGTGTTCGTATGAGGCGAGAATTTTCGGCATACATTCGGCGATGCCGATATCGATCGCGTATAAAAAATGCCCCGGCGCGGTATTTCTGCCGGTCGATATGGAGAAATACAGCGGAGTGTCGGAAGAGATCAACGAGGTCTTCTACGCCTTTACTCCGGATGTTGAGGTGATAAGTATCGACGAGGCTTTTTTGGACATAAGCGGGAGCTTTCATCTCTTCGGTACGCCGAAAGAGACCGCGCGGCTTTTAAAAACAAGGATATACGAGAGAACTTATTTAACGGCCTCAGTCGGTTTAGCTCCCATTAAGATGGCGGCTAAGATCGCCTCGGACATCGATAAACCTGACGGCCTGGTAGAGGTCAGCCAGGAGGGGCTTCTTGATTTCCTTTGGCCTTTAGATGTCGGCAAGATATGGGGGCTGGGCAAGAAGAGCAAGATTCTGTTTAACAATATGGGGATCAGAACGATCGGGGATCTCGCCAGGATGAACGTGAAAGACGTAGAGGCGGTATTCGGTAAGAATGGAGAGCATTTCTGGGCTCTTGCCAACGGGATCGATGAGCGAACGGTTGAACCTGACACGGAAGCGAGATCAATAAGCAATGAGCATACCTTCGCCGAGGACACGAAAGATGAAAAAGTGATCAAACCGGTTTTAGTCGGCCTCTGCGAAAGAGTCTCCGGCCGTTTGCGCCGGGAGGGCTTAAAAGGGAAAACCGTTACCCTGAAAATACGGCTTGAAGGGTTCCTGACATATACCAGGGCGAAGTCCCTGGATAAGCCGACCAACTACATGGACACGATCTATGAAACTATAACGGAACTTTTCAACAGGTTCGATCGTAAGGGCAGGAAAGTACGTTTGATAGGGGTCAAGGTCTCAAATTTTTCCTCCGGGCCGGTGCAAGCGACTTTTTTTGACCAAAAGAATGAGAAAAAACAGGAGAGCACGCATCGGGCTATCGACGCAATAAAGAACCGGTTCGGCTGGGGAGCGATCTTCCGAGCCGGAGGCAAATAAGGGCAGGCGGTCTTTTTGTAAGACGGTGTACGGGTAACATTGAGAACTACCGTTAGAAACTCTCCAACTGGTCCAAAGTCCAAGGTCCAAAGTACAAAGTACAAGAAAACGGTGTACGGTGAACGGTAACAAATACCGGCAGAAAGATGCCACTTAGTATATAGTGCAAAGTTCATGGTCTGGCTGCGGGACATCTTTTTTGAACAATCCTTTCACTTGCGACTACTGGCAACTGACATCCGGCAGCTGGAAACTGACATCTGACATCTGGAAACTGGCAAATGACTTGCGTCTTTTAGTTCGATTTTTATTGACAAAACAGGGTAAATATAGTAATAATTAAGTTAATTCTGGTTAAAATGAGTTAATGTAAGTAAAAATGGTGTAATCCTATGAAAGAGAACACATTTTTAACGACCCAGGAATTGTCAAAGTATCTGAAGCTGAATGAAAAGACAGTCTTGAAGATGGCCCAGACAAAAGAACTGCCCGGGGTTAAGATCGGCAGCCAGTGGCGCTTTCATCTCCAGACGGTCGACGAGTATCTCCAGGACAAGATCGTACGATCTTCCAATTATGGAATTGACACTATTATCAGATCAACGGATATTCTGCCTCTTTCGAGACTGATCGAGACGTCTAATATTGACCTCGAACTGAAAGCCGAAAGCAGAGATGAAGTGCTCAGGGAACTGTCCGAACTCGCGGTAGCCTCAGGTGTAGCCGTCTCAGCCGGGAAGCTTTTCGACGCTCTCCTTAAGAGAGAGAATATGCTCAGCACCGCCATCGAAAAGGGGATCGCTGTCCCTCATCCGCGCAATCCCAGCGATGAGCTGTTCAGGAGGCCGGCTATAATAGTCGGCCGCTCGATCAATGGCGTAGACTTTTTGTCCCCCGACGGAAGCAAAACGCGCCTCTTCTTCATGCCGTGCGCTCCCGACGTGATCCTGCATCTGAAATTTCTCTCGAACATCGCCCGCCTGTTCGAGGATCCGGGTATTTCACGCGCGTTCATGAAAGTTGTCTCCAAAGAAGAGTTTATAAAGATACTTCTATCTTTGGAAAAAGAGGAAATTTTCAAGGGTAAGGCGGCGGATCAAAACGAAGCTTAAATATTTTGTTGAGGTTAAACATGTTCGACTTATTGTCAGGTTTTTCTGAACGAGTGTCACTTCTTCACTTGAACATCCTTTTTCTTTTAGGGCTCGCCTTATTCGGCGGGACTGTCGGGGGGAATTTGTTCAAGAAGCTGAAGATCCCGCAGGTGGTCGGGTATATCGCCATAGGGATATTTATCGGTGAATCCGGGCTCAGAGTAGTCGGCCAGAATGTCGTGCATTTATTGCAGCCGTTCAGCTATTTCGCGCTTGGCTTGATCGGGTTCATGATCGGCGGTGAGCTGAGGAAAGACGTTATTGTCAAATACGGGCGTCAGCTCACGACGATCCTGCTTTTCGAGGGCGTTGTTTCGTTCCTGGTCGTCGCGCTGCTGATAACGGTTATTGGGACGTTCCTGTTCGGGGACTGGAAATTTTCGCTGGCACTCGGATTGTTATTGGGCGCCATCGCTTCGGCGACGGCCCCCGCGGCGACGTCCGAAGTGTTGCGGGAGTATAAAACGCGCGGTCCTTTGACGAGAACCGTACTGGGGATCGTCGCCCTTGACGACGCCCTGGCGCTGATTCTCTTCGCGGTCGCCGCGAGCATTGTCGGCAGCCTCAGTGGGACGTTTCACGGCGGGCTGCTGCGGACGTTCATTCATCCTCTGTATGAGATCGGCGTCTCGCTGGCTGTCGGTATCGGCGCGGGCTTAGCTTTAAGCAGGCTCCTGAGAAAATATTACGATCCCCCGGTTCTTCTGGCGTTCTCTGTCGGCACGGTCCTTCTGGTCTCGGGCATCGCCCTCACGATACATGTCGATATGCTGCTGGCGTCGATGGCGCTCGGCATGATCGTCACGAATTATAATCCGAGAAAGAGCAAAGAAGTTTTTAAGCTTGTCGAAGGGTTTACGCCCCCTATCTACGTTCTCTTCTTCGTGCTGGTAGGGGCGAAGCTGAATATACGGAATATGACGCTTCCGCTTGTGGCGCTTATGGGCGTGTATCTTATCGGAAGAAGCGCGGGGAAAGCGCTGGGCGCCGGCATCGGGGCGATCGTTTCGCGCGCGCCCTCATCGGTCCGGAAATATCTGCCGATGTGCCTGATGAGCCAGGCCGGGGTCGCTATCGGATTGTCGATATTGGCCAGTAACTATTTTCCCGGCCGGATGGGAAGCGCGATCGTCACGATCATAACCGCGACGACGTTCATTCTCGAGATCATCGGCCCCGCCCTCGTAAAAGTGGCGGTTACGAAAGCCGGGGAAGCCGGATTGAATATAACCGATGAGGATATCATACGGATCACGAAAGCGAAGGACGTGATGGACGCAAACCCGCCGTTAATATTCGAGAACATGCGGATGGCGGATATCCTGAGGATCTTCAGCGATAACGACAACTTATATTATCCTGTCGTCGACCGCGGGAAGATACTGCGCGGCATTATAACGGTCGAAGGAATAAAACAGACATTTTTGGAAGAAAACATAGACAGCCTTATCCTTGCCTGTGACCTGATGGAAAATGTCATCGCCACGGCATTTCCGGAGGAGCTTACGTCCGAGATCAAAGAAAAGTTGAACAGATACGACATAGATTATCTGCCGGTTATCAATAAGGATGACCGCATCGAAGGGTTTATCGAGAGGAAAAAACTTAACAAATTCGTTTCAACGAGGATCATAGAATTACAGGAGAAGGCTTCCTCTCTCGACGTGTCCTGAGCGTTCATGAAAAGCGGTATTGTATATGATCAAAGACAGCAGAATTAAGGAGTGGTACAGAAACGTAAAAGACCGCAAGAAAAACGGGGCGGCTAAAATACTCGGCGTAGACTCCGCTCATTTGAAGCTGAAAAAAGGAGACGACCTCTTTGTCACAAGATTCGGCATGCCGTTCCTCGAGAATCTAAAACCAGAAAATTTCTGGACCGATACGACATGGCGCGACCGTAACGCGGTCAGGTTATCCGGGACGAGCAGTGTGTATAAGATCCGAACCAAGAAAATAGAAGGTAAAGGCAAAGATATCGTTATTAAGTGGAATAGAATGGGCCAGGATATCCCCGGAGACGAAGAAAATGACCTGTTGGCGCACACGGAGTTTAACAGTCCTTTTGAAGAGTTCTCACTCGTTATGGACCTGAGAGACCGCATGAGCGGCATCCCCCGGAAGATGGTAATACAGAAGCCTCTCGCCATATACGTACCTTCCGAATTTGTGGAACTTTGGCAGACCGGAAGAAAGGAATATAAGATGCAAAGCAAGATTGAATCGCACAAGGAGATCGCTCTTGATATGCATCGATCGTACGCGGTTATCTATGAGTGGATCAAAGGGCTGGACACGATCCAGGCTTTTGACGCGAAGATCCTTGCCGAGAAGTATTTGAAAATACTCACCCTGGACGCTCAAAAGAGGATGGAAAAGAACGGCTTTGTCGTAAAAGACAATAAGCCTCATCACGTTATCGTCAGGCCAAAACAAAAAGATCTATTAGCCCGGGACAGGGAAGGGAACATAGTGTACGGGTTGGTTGACTATGAGCTGCTCCAGCGAACCCCAAAGCTTGAGAAGAAACTTAAAAAAGATAAACGCGCTGATTATTTGAAGAGACAGCGGGACAGATTTACGATAGCTATTCCTAACAAATTTCATCCGCACCTGCATCATATCGCTATTCTCGGCGTAGAGTATGTATACGGGCATGTTGAGAGCACCAAGGGAAGATTGTGGGTAGCCGGTAAGGATCCGTACCTGTTCGATTATTTTTTGCCGGAGCGATGGGAAAATATCCCAAAAACCAAAATATCCGCGTACAGCAGCATGTACTATACGGTTACCAAGGACGATATTCATCTTGCCTGGAAGGTTTCCAGAGCCGGGATGCGGCCTGATATGGATCCGTTCAAGGAGGATGAGAGGAAAATTCTCGAATACGGGTACAACAGTCCTTTTGAGGAAATTGCCGCCGCGATCGAATTAAACCGCAGAGGGATACCGACTATCTATCCCCGGGCGGTATACATGAGTTCTGTAAAGACAGAAATATCGGATCCGGACAACTCCCGGTATAATAGCCACAAAGGCATGCTTACTCCCGATGAAATTCCGATATTGAAAAAAAATCAGGATTATATGGTCATTTGGGGGTACTGGAACGGCCCCGATGAAAAACTGGCCGCGAAAGACGGTGATTATTACGAAGGGATCAGCGTTCTTCAGGCGTATAGGGACGTAGTTATCACCGAAAAACAGTATTTTGATCTTGTGCGGTCCGCGAAAAAGAGGATGTCGGAGGTAGGATTTGAGGATCTTAACTTTAGAGGGGACCACCTTCTTATTTCGTTTGATAGCAGGAAAAAAATAGTTATGGATAACCATGGAATGCCTGAGATAAGGGTGTGTAATTTCGAATTTTTGAAAAGAGTAAAAATATAAGACTCTTTACTATGAACTATGCACTATGAACTTTGTACTATGAACCAGTTGGAGAGCTTCTAACGGTAGTATCACCGTAAACCGTACACCGT